>NZ_JBHIQG010000360.1:0-2323 GCF_042196425.1 Bartonella sp. AD328YNZD
TTATAGAGTGTGAAAGTTCCAGGAATAAAGGAAAGAGGAGGACGGGCAGAAATGGCACCAATTTTAAGTGATGTACCAGCTGGAACAGGTATTGTCACATTCTTCAAATTGATTTTACCTAGAATGCTTACTTCAGATGTTTCGGCTTTTATGGAATGACGGGCTATTTCTTTTCTTACAAAACTGTCAAGATAGGGTTTTGCAATATAAAATCCACCAACCATTATAATTGCCAAGATAGCAACAAATCCAATAATGCAAGTGAGCCAATATCTGAGGTTACTTTGATACCCACTATTAAGATTGACCATTCTTTCTTCTTTCATTTTTATCACTCTTTGAATTGAGAGTGAAGATAAATTCTTTTAAGCAACGACAAAGGTTTAAATATAGCGTGTACCAGTTTCAACAATTATCTACGCTCTATATTAGAGTTATTCTCATCTTTTTTGCAATATAGCTTTATCAACTTTTATCAATTTTCTTTGGGTTCAGCACTTTATAGAAAAGCACGCATAATAAGGAGAGGCAAGTTTATGCGCATCATAATTTTTTATCACTTTAAAATTATCCTAAAATATTTCGATGTCTGCTTTTATCTTGCTGCTGTTTATAGGAATATTTAAAACATAAAAAATATGTTCTTGTTCATTATAATTTAATGGGGAGAGGTAAGTGTTATGACAGAAAATCAAATAATGGCTTTTTCGATCATTGGTCTCATGATGGTTGTTTTTATTTGGGATCGATTTCGTTATGATCTTGTTGCTATTTGTACGTTATTAATAGCTTGTGCTCTTGGTCTTGTCAGTCCGAAGGAAGCTTTTAGCGGTTTTAGTAATGATATCGTTATTATCGTGGGGAGTGTGTTTGTTGTCAGTACGGCCGTATCGCGCTCTGGTATAATGGAATTTATTATTCAACGGGTATGGCCAGATGTGAAATCGGTGCGTCTTCAATTAGCTTTTTTGGTTATTTCTGTTGTCGTGTTATCAATGTTCGTTAAAAACATTGGTGCTTTGGCTATTATGCTTCCGATAGCTTTTCAGTTTGCTCGTCGTTCTCAGGTTTCTCCTTCTGTCTTTTTGATGCCCATGGCCTTTGGTTCTTTATTGGGGGGGCTTATGACACAGATAGGAACATCTCCCAATGTTGTTATTTCAGCGATGCAAGAACGCTTAGCAGGAACACCTTTTACGATGTTTGATTTTACACCAGTTGGTGCGGTTATTGCGACGGCTGGTGTTTTATATTTGGTTCTTTTTTATTGGCTTTTGCCTGTGCGTGTGCGTTCAGGTGTATCGTTTGATGATGCCATTGATATTCGTAATTATGTTGCAGAAGTGCATATTCCAATAAATTCACCGATTGTGGGAAAAAATATTGTTGATTTGGTTAAGCCATCAAGTGGTGATGTTATGGTGATTCAAATCATCAGAAACAAAGTATCTATTTCACCATTACCAGATTTTGTTTTGTCTGAAAATGATATTATTTTGCTGGAAGGATCACATACAGGGTTAGATAGCGTGATGAACTCTGCTCGTTTAGAGTTTTCTAAAGGGCGAACTATTGCTGCAGGTGATAAGGACAGTGATATTGATATTATTGAAGCCGTCATCACCCATAATTCACCTCTTATCGGTATTAGTGCGAAAGAGTTTTCCTTATTTGATCGCTATAATGTAAATTTGCTTGCGTTAAGTCGTCAGCATGAAAGGGTGCGGGGAAGACTTGATGATATTATTTTCCATCTTGGAGATGTGATTGTTTTGCAAGGACAGGATGCAGTTATTCCAAATTTGTTAAGGGAATTGAAATGCTTACCCCTAGCAAAACGAAATATTGTGTTTGGAAATTTACGACATGGTTTTATATCTTTGGCTATTTTATTTATAGCAATTATTTTTACAGCTTTTCATATTGTTCCAGTTGCTTTTTCTTTCTTTTCTGCTGCTGCTGCAATGGTGATCTTTCGTGTTTTGCCAGCGCGTGATTTGTATCAGGCATTAGATGGTCCAATATTAGTACTATTAGCGGCTCTTATTCCAGTGAGTGAAGCGTTAGAGAAAACAGGATGTACGGAGCTCATTGGTCAATGGCTGAGCCAATTGGCAATATTTTTCCCGCCATCCGGTGCTTTAGCGCTTATGTTGGTGACAGCTATGTTGGTTACGCCATTTTTGAATAATGCAGCAACAGTGATGATGGTAGCACCAATTGCGTCAAGTTTTGCTCATTCTCTCCATTATAAGCCTGAAGCTTTTTTAATGGCTGTTGCAATTGGTGCAGGTTGTGAGTTCCTTACACCTATCGGACATCA
>NZ_JBHIQG010000361.1:0-2307 GCF_042196425.1 Bartonella sp. AD328YNZD
CTTATCAAAGACCTTAACTGTAAAAGTAGGAGCACTCCAATTTCCATCTTTATAGCCAGCACCACCACCAAAATAGCCTGCAACGACATTGCTCATGGAATAAAGTTGAGAACCATTGATTGCATCAGTCGATGTTGCTGTAATAGAACCAGCATTAACACCTGAAAGAGTCCGAACCGCATTATCAATATTTGCAATACTTACCCTCGTTCCATTTACTTTTCCACCAATGGTAATAAGTCCCGTATCATCTTGCTTAACAAGGTTGTTCCCTGCCACATTAACGACTACATTTTCAATCTTTTTATCAAGATTTGTGAAAGAACTATTTACGCCTGTAAAGGCATCTGCAACATTATGATAGCTCTTTTCAGCTCCATTACCATCCTTATCAAAAACCTTAACTTTAAAAATAGGAGGCGTCCATTTTACTCTATCAAATCCAGCACCACCACCAAAATAGCTAGAAATAGCAAGACCTAGAGAAAAAATTTGGGAGCCATTAACTGCATCAGACGAGAATGGCGAAATCACACCATTATTAACACCAGTAAGAGTTCTCAATTCATGAGAGCTATTTTCAATGCTTATTCTATTGCCACGTGCATTCGCACCAATTGTAATAAACCCTGAGCTATCTTGCTTAACAAGATTATTGCCCGCAACTTCACGTTCCAAACCATATAATGCAGAGCCAACATCTCTGTACACTTTACCGTTAATTATATAAGTTGGTGCAATATCTTTAAGTACATTTGTACCTGCTCCAAAATACTGCGATATATTACCCCACGCATCACAAGCAGAAACAGGAGAAGCACCGGATAAAAAGACAGCTACTGAAACCAATGAAAGCGTTTTAATAAAAGGTAATCGATAAGGTGAGCAAGATTTTTTTAAATTACTCACTGCTAGCGTGCGTGGTGTGGTATATATTTTTTTCATAATAAATCCTCTAAGTAAGAAAAAGATATTAAAAACATTAAAAAGACACATTCCGGTGCTACTAAGCTCCAGAGATTATTTTTTTTGTTTTATAAAAGATTAGGGTTGTCATAATGCGGAAGAGGACTATCTAAGATATCAATGATATAGTAGTCGACGGGATCGATAGTCCAATTAATAAGGTTTTTATTTATCCTCCTTTAAGGAGGTGGGGTTTTCTTTAGCAGATCCTTTAAATTTAAAGGTGAAGAAAGGTGAACGAAGTGTAGAAAAAACATGTTTGCGTACTATTATTAGGTGTTGTGTGTTTAAGAGGCAATAAAAGGTTTTTATTGCGGAAGTTAGTTAAGTTGTTTGCTGAGTAATTTAGAGCATTTTTTGTAGGGTTATTACGCTTCTGCCGTAAAAATAAGCGAGATACCCCTGAGCTTTATATTTATATCTCTTAAAGCTTTTTGAGATCAGATAATTGTGATTTTGTAATTTTGCCATAACTTACCGCACCCCGCTTTGCGAGAAGATTTCTAGTTTCCTTTAATTAATTTTTCGCACTTTATACAGATTATTAAAAAATAGCAAGGAAAAAATGAGATTTTTTATTTCTTTAAGGATACCCCCAGTGGATATTCTATTATAAACTATAAACTGTATAGTTTTCAAATATTGTGCGGTTACACGTATGCTGTTAATTTATATGAAAACATCACTCTGCATTTGTGATTTTTTTGTTAATTAGTCCCATTAAGATTATTATTACAGAATATATTATTATAAAACTTTACAAGTATACTACTCTATGAATTTCTGTGTAAAATATCACTTCTTATAAAATTTTTCCCCTTGTCTGATGAGACAAGAAGGAAAAACTCTCTTAAAAATAAATATCGATTATTCAAATAATTCCTTTTGGAGATGATAAATAATTTTTTCATATAAAATTTCACAATAAAAAATATATTTTTACTCGAAATACGCCCTTATCTTTTATTGCTATTCATTTATGATAAAAATAACTTTCCTTCTCTTTAAATGGCACATGTAACGCATTTGATAAGAGAAGGAAAATTTATTTCGAATTTTCTATTGTTAATTCAGTGTTACCCTAAATCCAGCACCTACACCCCAATGTCCCCCAGAACTTGTTGCAGATACGTTAGAGCGAAATCTTCCATTTTCAGACATATAACCAGCTCCAATAGCAAGTGCAGATTGACTGCGCCATACACCCGTACCAAGTGAAAAACTTAATTTTCCCGGTGTATCGTCATAGCTTAAATTAGATACTGCTAGACCAATAGCAGCAGCTTGTCTTGCTTCTTTCCGAACATCCTGAATAGCATAATTCAATGTCTCAAACTTCAT
>NZ_JBHIQG010000362.1:0-2299 GCF_042196425.1 Bartonella sp. AD328YNZD
AACTCACCTTACAAATACACTCTCCGTGCTTATGCTCCAGAAGCGACTTCGAAACAGGAGCATGTTCAGCAGAAATTTGTTAAGGGTGGTGGCAAATTTTGGAACTTCCGTTTAGAAAATCAGTATGTGAAGTCTGTGGGATCTGCTGGACTTCCTGAACAATTTGTCAGGTCTGTTGTTCCACAAGTGCCTACTTATCTTGTCTTGCCTAATAGCGTATTCCACGCTGGTTTGATGGATATCAGTAATCAAAACAAGCAGTTGGAGACATTACGGACAACTTCTAATGGAATGGTCGATGTTCGTGAGAATCCTGCTTTATACTTGCGCGGTTATGGTGGAAGTTACCGTTATACTTCAGATCTTTCTGCACTTGAATATGGTTATGCAGGTGATCTTAGTTACAATGGTGTAGAGGCAGGTGTTTTGCTGCAAACTATTGAAAATGCTGATACTGCTATGTCTTTTGGTGTTATGGGGACTTATGGAAAACTTTCTCTGCAACCTTTGGATGTTGACCAAAGTCAGAAGAGTGCATTTGATAAATGGACGGCTACAGTCTATGGGAGCATGCAGCATGATGCTGGCTTCTATGTCGATGGTCTTTTATCCTATGGTCTGTTCAAAGGTGATGTTCTTACCCTTGCACGGGGGAAGACAGCAACATTGAAAGGTAATCCTTTGAGTGTTTCCTTATCGGGTGGTCAGACAATTGCTACAGGATATAAGGATTTTGTCTTTGATCCACAGGTTCAGGTTGTTTATCAACATCTTCAGTTTAATAAGGCCCGTGATATTGACAATTTTGATATTGAAATGGGTAAACTTGATCAGTGGGTGGCCCGTGTTGGTGGACGCTTAACCAAGGCTGCTACAGGCTCTGAAGGAGTGGATGCTGTTGCTTTCTACGGTAAGCTTTATCTTGCCCATGGTTTTGGAGAAAAACAGTCTGTGCATTTCAATGATGCTTTCAAGTTAGGAGCTTTTGGTTCTTCTCTAGAGGCTGGATTAGGTTTTAATGCCAAATTGTTGCCACAGTTCTCTCTGCATGCTGATATTCTCTATCAACATAAGCTGAATAAGGCTGGTTTTTCGGGAGCAAGTTTTTCCGGAGGAGTGCGTTATCAATTTTAATATAAGGTACAGGATGTACTTTTTGGAAAAGGCAGCACAATGTGCTGCCTTTTTTCTTTATAACAACTTGTGTTGTTCTTAAAAGCTTCTCGTCTTCTTGATGTGAACAAAAAAAGACATAGTTTGTTTTACGCATGAGAGCGTTTTTCTACGCTAAAGTGAATTTTCATAAAATTTTTGCTGTTGATGGTGCAATAGAGTGACTCACTTTTATGGGCTTTTTAAGAGTGCAGAGGGTATGCCATGCGTTACATTGTATTTTTAGGTAATGTATTTATTTATATAGATAATTTAATTTATTTTGCATGTTGAATAAGAGTCTTGAATATCGTAAGATTTTCTCATTTCAAATTTCTCTATGTTGAATCAATCAAAATCATTCGTTTGCACGTTACAAACGAAATTAACATGTGGATATAAATTGTACAAGAAAAGACTAAAGGTGCTTATAATGCACTGTTTCAAAGGTTAATGGTTGTCGTAAAACCCACGAGCTGGCAAAGTATGTGATGGTGTCGGCGTGCTTCTTCATAAGCATAAAGATGGGGCGGCTCAATGATTTTATCATTATACCATTTATGGGCGTTGTCGTGAAATGGGCTTGGGAGCATTGAGAGATATCTCTTTAAAACAAGTACATGAATATGCAAAGCAATGGTTTTCTGTTTTGCGTGAGGGACGTGACTCCATTAAAGAGTGTGACAAACAAAAGCGTGAGGCAATAAATAATTTTCATTAAGGTACCATATTGATGCTTTCTAAAGCTCGTTTTTGAGAGCTTGTTTTTCACGGATTTAAATTATTTTTTCATTCATCTCTTTGTGGATTAATTTTTAAAGTTCACAAGGGCAGATTGTATTTTTAATTAATTACACGTACCGGTTTTATTTTTTCTTTACACGAAATACAGAATGCATTATACACTTATAAATTGTGTTGTGTTATTATTCTCTTATAGATGGTTTTGCGCGTAGAGCTTCTGCTAGGTTTATTGGGATAATTCATTGCACGGTTCAAATGAGCATGAGGTATGTCCTTTTGTTACGCCTTTCATATTTTGAGGGGCACAAAGGGGTGTTTTGTAAGTGCTTTTGTTTTTAATGAGAGGGGTAGGAAAGTTTCGAGGGAACTATGATTAAAGTTTTTAGAAATCATGTATGTTTAT
>NZ_JBHIQG010000363.1:0-2297 GCF_042196425.1 Bartonella sp. AD328YNZD
AAAAAATTGGAATTGTTGGTGAATCCGGATCTGGAAAATCGATGACTGGGCGCGCAATACTAAGGTTGAGTCCAAAATCAGCAATTGTTAAAGCTAAAAAAATGCGCTTCGATGATATTGATTTATTGACCGCAAGTGAACCTCAGATGCGAAAAATCCGAGGTAAGCGTATTTCAATGATTTTACAGGACCCCAAATATTCACTTAATCCTTTAATACGGATTGGTGAGCAGATTATGGAGGCTTACCGTATTCATTACCGCGTTTCAAAAGGAGAAGCGCGGGAGCAGACTATATCTATGTTAGAATCTGTTCATATTCGTGATCCTGAACATGTGATGCGATTATTTCCTCATGAAATATCAGGGGGGATGGGTCAGCGTGTAATGATTGCAATGATGCTTATTCCAAAACCTGATTTAATTATTGCCGATGAGCCAACATCTGCGCTTGATATTACGGTCAGACGACAAGTTTTATCCGTATTAGATGAACTGGTGACAAAGTCTGGAACGGGGCTTATTTTCATTAGTCATGATTTGAATATGATTGCTGATTTTTGTGATCGTATTTTGGTAATGTATGCAGGCCGTGTGTTAGAAGAGTTGCCAGCTTCTGATTTGTCTCACGCTTGTCATCCTTATACCAAGGCTTTGCTTGCGAGTTTGCCACGGCTTGACAATCCTGTTGATGTTTTGGCTGTTCCTGAGCGTGATCCTGATTGGTTGTATAATCCTACGATTGTTAATGGTGTTGAGGAGGTTCCCCATGACAAATTGTGAGAATATTATTGATGTTTCTAATTTATCTGTAACTTTTGGCCATAGGCATAAGGCAGTAACAGTTGTTAAAAATGTTAATTTTTATATTAAGCGTGGTGAAGCTTATGGTTTAATTGGTGAATCTGGATGTGGAAAATCAACTATTTTGAATACATTGGTAGGGCTTATTCACGATTATAGCGGAAAGTTCCTTTTTGCTGGACAAGAAGTCGAAAAAAAACGAAGTAAAGATTTTTTACGCTGTATTCAAATGGTTTTTCAAGATCCTTATGCTTCGCTTCATCCAAGAAAAATGGTTCATAAGGTTCTTTCTGAATCTCTCAAAATCCATGGTATGGATAATCAAAAGGAGCGGGTAGAGGATGCTTTAGATTCTGTTGGTTTAGATTCTTCATTTCTTTATCGTTATCCTCATGAGTTGTCTGGGGGGCAGCGTCAGCGTATTGCTCTTGCACGTGCTTTGATTATTGAGCCAGAGGTTTTGTTGCTTGATGAGCCAACATCTGCATTGGATGTGTCGGTACAGGCTGAAATTTTAAACTTGTTGAAATCGTTGCGAGAAAGAAAAAAGCTTACTTATTTGATGGTATCCCATGATCTTGCTGTTGTTGCACATATTTGTGAACGTGTTGGGATTATGCATAAAGGGATTATTCTTGAAGAGCTTAGCAATGATGAATTGCGTAATTTACATGCGCAACATGATTATACAAAGGAGTTCTTTGAAGCAAGTATAGAGCCTATTGTCCATAGAGAGCAAAGAGTATGATCGATTTTTCAAAAGAGAAAATACATTTTTCTATTTTGGGTTTTGAGAAGTATTTAGTATCTTGGTTGTAATAGAGAGTTTTTGTATTTTTTATAGTATGAAATCTTATCGATATAATTTATTGAGAGAAATTTTAGCTCTCATATTTTTTACTTTATCAGGCATACAACATTATGAGTCATACAGATGACTCATAACACGCATTATGTATTTGTTGTACAGTTTGTTGATTATAAATTTATGTTTAGAAGTTTTCATTGTAGAAGAGCATTAAGCTTGTAAAAATAATAGGTGATTAATAATGCTATGTGTTCTAGGAAAGTTTATTCTTTAGGATATAGTTTAATTTTTATTGTTTTTGATTTGTTTATTTTTTTACAGTGTTAGCTCTTATTTATCAAAAAATTCTAAGTTTTATTCTTTAAAAAAGAAAAAGCTATTATAAAAAATTTTCAATGGTACATGAGAATGATTCAACTATTTTGTTGTTTTTTCTTTTTAAGAAGAGGTTCTTTGAAAGCAAAACAGATTTTATAAATAAAAAAGGCAGTATACTATACTGCCTTTTTTGTTAAATTAAATAGAATGAATAGGCTGTTTTGACAGTTTTGTTTTAAAACTGATAGCGTATTCCTCCTGAAAAGCTTGCACCAGACACACCGGTTTTTTGAAGCTTTTGTTGATAGCTTACATCACCATGAAGGGAGAAATTGTGAGACAGTTGCGCATTGATGCCAACGCCGCCT
>NZ_JBHIQG010000364.1:0-2293 GCF_042196425.1 Bartonella sp. AD328YNZD
AACGCAAATGGTGCTTATGAAGGCGTCCATGCTTTGATTGGAGCACAATCCATTGTGGGACAAACACCACGCATTCTCATCGCTTCAGGCTTTACACACAAACGCCCTATCAGTCTTAGCAAGATTGATGTGACGAACCAAGGAAGTGGTTACACTCAAGCAACAGTTAAAATTGCCGGCGGTGCAGAAGCAGAAGCAATCCTGAAAGATGGAAAAGTAACTTCTGTTGTCATTAAGAACGGTGGCTTTGATTATCACAGCGCCCCAAATGTGACGATTGAAGGAGATGGCACTGGAGCGACAGCCAAAGCCGAAATCAGTGCAACCTCTAATCCTGTAGCAGCAGAACTGATTGGCATTGCAGAGCGTTTGCGCGCCATTGTGGTGCTTGATGCACCCAACACAACAGATGAAGCAGCTCTTAGCACAGCAAAGGATTTTGATTCAAAACGCGCCATTCTCATTGACCCGTTTGTAAAGGTAAATCGTGATGGAAAAATCATAGAACAGCCGGCAAGTGCAGCGGTTGCTGGTGTCATTGCCAAAACAGATTTTGACAACGGTTTTTGGCATTCTCCTTCCAATAAAGTGATCAATGGCATTGTGGGAACTGCACGCCCTATTGATTTTTCCATTGGGGACAGATCGAGCCGTGCCAACCTTCTCAATGAACAAAATATCACAACAATTATCCGTGAAAACGGCTATCGCCTCTGGGGCAATCGCACACTCTCAAGCGATACAAAATTTGCTTTCTTATCGGTGGTGCGCACCGCAGATATGATCAATGATGCTATTTTGCGCGGACATCTATGGGCTGTCGACCGCAATATCAAAAAAACCTACATGAATGATGTCAGTGAAAGCGTCAATGCCTATTTGCGTGATTTAAAAGCACAAGGCGCCATTCTTGGTGGGCGCTGTACGCCTGATCTAGAGCTTAATACAGCAAGCGCCATTGAGAGCGGCAAAGTCTATTTCAATGTCGAATTCACCCCCACAACACCTGCAGAACATATCACGTTCCGTTCACGCATTGTGAATGATTACTTAGAGGAGATCTTTTAATGACCGTACCTGTTTTACCCAGAGTCTTGAAATATTTTAATATTTTTGTCGATGGTATTCCCTATCAGGCAAAATGTGAAAGTGTCACCCTACCGAATTTGAGTTTGGTTGTTGAAAGTTATCGCGGGGGTGGCATGGATAGCTCCATTGAAGTTGACCTTGGTCTTGAAACCCTCACGCTTAGCATGACCATTTCTGATTGCTCTCCAGAGTTGATGGCACTGTTAGGGCGCACCGATGTCAACATCTCATTGCGCAGTTCAATGCAAGCTCAAGGCACCCCCGCAGAAGGTGTTGTCATTACCATGAGAGGGCTTTGCAAAGGCTTTGAAATGGCAGAATGGCAACCGGGAGGAAAAGCAACTTCTACGGCTACATTCACATTGCAGTATTTCAAATATGTCCAGAAGGACGTTGAAATCGTTGAGATAGACGTCCTCAACTTGGTGAGAAAATTCAATGGTGTCAATCAACTCGCAGACCATAGAAACAATTTAGGATTATAAAAATGACACTACAAAAAAATGTTACATATCAATTGCTTGAACCTCTCACATTTGAAGGAAAAGAGCACACCACAATTACCTTACGGCGCCCCAAAACAAAAGATTTGCAAGCAATCGACAAAAAAGAAGGTATAGAGCAAACAATCACTATGATCGCACGCCTTTCTGAATGGCCGCATGAGGTTATCAGCGAACTCGACATCAATGATTTGACAAATATTGGAGAGATCTTGGAGTCTTTTATCAAACGGCGGGATACCTCGACTGGGAAACCGCCGCAAAACTCATAGCCGATATTACCATTGTGTTCCATTGGTCCCTTTCAGACATGATGGAAATGGAACCACAAGAACTCATATTCTGGCGAAACCAAGCAGCAGAAAGGTGTAAGACAAAATGAGTGAAAAAGTTGCTGATGCAAAGGTAAAATTGTCTCTTGAAGATAAACTCACGGCACCTCTCAAACGTGTTCAAAAACAATTCGATACATTGTCAAAAACACTCTCACATAGTTTGGGTATTCCGCGCTTTTCTGCTGCTGTCAAAAACATGACAAAAAGCCTCCATGGCGTTCAAAATGCTCTTAGCACAGCGGCAAGTCGTGCTTCAGTCTTTACCGGTGTCTTAGGGCTTGCCGGGGGTGGTCTTGTGGCAAGTGTGACCGCCCTCACCATGAAAACCATGCATCTGGGAGATAGTCTTTATCACGCATCACACCA
>NZ_JBHIQG010000365.1:0-2288 GCF_042196425.1 Bartonella sp. AD328YNZD
CAGCGTTTTTTCTCCTATCGCCGTGCAATACACCGCAACGAACCCGATTACGGACGGCAAATTTCTGCTATTATGCTGAAAAATAAAAGATGAGCCCCTTTTATGCTTGAGAACAATACCAAAACTGCAAAACTAAACTTTTTACCCAAATATAAAAATAAATCCCATTATACTTTGCTTTTTTCACGAAATTATCTACCAGCCCATAAAATATGATAGCCTTCGCTATGATCATTTTCAATGTTTGGTTATAATGATTGAAGGCAAGATAATACTTCTTTTTATTACTCCCTTTCATTCATCTTAAATATGAAACATTCCCCATATTGAAAGTATTTTTATAAAGTAATAACCAAAAAGCTTAATCAATATGTTTTTCTTTGCCGCATGGAGAAAAAACTTTGCTCTAAAAGTAACAAACTTTTGGAAAAAGAGAAAACATACTGCATAGCTCTTTAATAATAATCAATAAAATTGTAATGGTTTTGTAATTGTTTTCTTGCAATTTAATAAAAAGAAATTAAAAACCGTGTCGCATTCCTACCATGATGATTCAGAGGTTCTACTATGAAACTTTTCTGCGGAAATTCTAATCCACGCCTAGCTGAAGATGTTGCAAATTATTTGAACATCCCCTTAGGCAAAGCAACTGTAAAGCGCTTTGCTGATCAAGAAATTTTCGTAGAACTGCATGAAAATGTACGTGGACAAGATGTTTTTGTTTTGCAATCTACATCCTATCCCGCAAATGATCATTTGATGGAATTACTCATCATGATTGATGCCCTTCGTCGTTCTTCTGCGCGTCGTATTACAGCTGTTATCCCCTATTTTGGCTATGCACGCCAAGATAGAAAACCAGGACCACGAACTCCTATTTCTGCAAAACTTGTTGCCAACCTCATTACTGAAGCAGGGGCCCATCGTGTTTTAACATTGGACCTTCATGCAGGACAAATTCAAGGTTTTTTTGATATCCCTACAGATAATCTCTATGCTGTTCCTGTCATTTCTCGCGATGTCAAAGTGCATTATTCTCTTGAAAATGTTATCGTTGTTTCACCTGATGTGGGTGGTGTGGTGCGCGCGCGCGCACTCGCCAAGCGCTTGAACAGTTTGCTCGCTATTGTGGATAAACGTCGCGAAAGCCCCGGTGAATCAGAAGTTATGAATATCATTGGAGATGTATCGGGAAAAGATTGCCTTTTGCTTGATGATATTGTTGATTCAGGTGGAACTTTATGCAATGCAGCAAGTGCTCTGCTTAAACATGGTGCCAATAGTGTCACAGCTTATATCACGCACGGTGTTCTTTCTGGTAATGCAATCGAGCGAATTGCCAATTCAGAGATGAAAGAATTGGTTATTACAGATTCAATCATGCCAACACAAGCTATTGAGAAAACCCATAATATTCGTGTTTTGCCCATTGCCGACCTTATGGGAGAAGCAATAGCAAGGACAGCAGCAGAACAATCCGTTTCAAGCTTATTTGGTTAAAGTGGTTCCTTGGGATCTCCTGGTGCTGTTTCAACACCAAGATCAGGAAATGCAACAATGCGTTGGCCACTAAAATGCGTATGAATAACAATGAGACCGCGTTCTTCAAAGTAGGTTAAAAGCCGACGGACGCGGCTTAAAGAATGAGTCCCATAAAGACGTGCTAAAAATGCATCGGATGGACAAGGCTTTCCGCCCAATGCGGCTTGAGCCACGTTCAAGAAGACTCCTTGAACATCTTCTTCCAAACTTTCTGATATCTGCAAAATATGTTTCCAATGTTCACTGACAGCCGTTTGTTCATCAACAAAAGCCTGAGCAATAGCCAATTTACGCCGAAATTGTGAAAGATTAAAAGGAACCTTTGACATACCATGGATACGGCAACGAACTGAAAAATCTTGATAAAGCACCGCTGTTGAACGATAAAAAGCCTCAGAATCCTCAAGAATTTCCCGAATAATATGTTCTGCTTGGCCGTCACGCTCAACATCAGAAAGTTCAGGAAATAAACTCAAGTTTTCTTCCAACAGCTCTTGTTTTTTATGTACTACCTCCTCTAACATCTCGTGCATTGATTTTTCCCTCATCGGCTCTCGTGTTTGTTTAAATGGCGTTAAAATTTCCTCTGGTGAAGCAGTAAAAACGAGCTCTTGCACATCATCCCGCTCTGTTGGAAGTGGCATTAATTTAGGACTAGAAGAGCGTGCCAAAGTTTCAACAGAACCGATAATGATTGGTAAGGGACGTCGTGATAAAGCGGGACCTAAAGCGATAAAATTTCCCCG
>NZ_JBHIQG010000366.1:0-2287 GCF_042196425.1 Bartonella sp. AD328YNZD
TCAGTTAGGTTCCTTTGGTTCTTCTTTGGAAGCAGGGGTTGGGTTTAATGCCCGTCTCTCAACAAAACTTTCTCTTCGTGGAGATGTCACTTATCAGCATAGATTTAAGAAAATTGGTTTTTCTGGAACGAGTTTCTCTGCTGGATTGCATTATTATTTTTAGCTATACATAAACTATATAGTAACTTATATATAAGTATATATAGTGTTATATTAAGTATTAAAGTAGCTCTTTAGTTTTATATTTATTGTATTTTGAGAAATTTATTAGCTTAAATATAGACATTATTCTTCAATAAATAGAAGTAGGGGAATAGGAGGCGGCAAGAGTTATGATTTATGTATTTCATAAATATGTATTTTTATGCAACGTTACAACAGCTATTCTTTATTTTTTGCAGGTTACGTATGTTAGTGCTGCTGGATCTTCAAGTGATCCAAGAGGGGTGTTTTATAAATGCGATGATAGAAAAACACACTTTCTCGCAGATAAAGTTTATTACTTAAAAAATTCTCAGGAGGCTGCACCTATTGCAGCTATATATGTAGAAAAAGCAGGCACTGTTGTTAATGCCTCTCAGATAGCAGTTTATGGCGATGATCCAGATAAAATATCTGCCTATGGGGCGTATGTAAGAAATGGTGGAAAAATTAATCTAATAGCTTCAGATTTTAAGAATATACCTGCTCTTCGTGCTCAAAATGCCGTTATTAGCATGACAGTAGGGGAAATTAAGGGGACTTCACATGCTATTTATGCATGGGGGAGAGGAACGGATATTGCTTTAGTGAGTGTGAATATCAATATTGAGCCAGATAATTTGAATGTAAAAGGGATCGGTATTATAAGTGGTTTTGATGCAATGGTTAAAATGACAGACGGTACCGTTAATTTTAACCAGATTGGCTCATTTTCAACCCGATTTGGGGGGCGCTATATTCTTGATACTATGGGGATTACGGGGCATGGAAGGAGGGAGGAAACTTTAACAGATAGTGATGGAGCTATGGGGGTATTGCCAGAAGCTTTTGAGGTTTTTCAAGGTGGTGACGTTCATTTGAAAAACAATTTTATCCAGCTAAACCATATGCATGCATTTTTGATGAAAAACTTTTCAGGTTATGTAAGTGATAATGGTAAGTTAATTCAAAAATATATTTCATCAGATGGCTTTAAAAATACAAGTATTAAGATAGAAAAAAACAATATTTCTGTTCAGGGTGAGGGAGTATATGGACTGTATTTTAATGTTTTAGCTCCAGAAGAGATTGCTAAAATGTTGAGGCAACGAGATGATGAAAAAAATTTAGAAACCAAAAAAGTTATTACGGGGAGGGCTTTTGTTTATTTATCAGAGACAAATATGACAGTTCCAGATGGGATTGCAATTTATGCGAAGGGGAATAAAGACTATGAAGTAAAAGGCACTCTTGAATTATCGCATGAAACAAAAATCTCTGGTGATGTGTTGCTAAAAGCTGAAAATAATGCTTCTCTATTGGTGAAAGCAAACGCTTCCTCTCTTACAGGAGGTACGCGTGTTGAAGATAGATCGGTTATTGATTTAGAGTTAATTCGTTATTCAAAATGGTATCTTACTAAAAGTAAATACAATGGTTTACAGGAATCTGTTTCATCGCTTTCTTCTCTAAGTCTTTCCAATAGCACATTGATCTTTGATGAAGATAGTGGTTATCAAACGCTACGCATTGGAAAAAAAGCAGATATAGATGCAGGAGATAAAATTCTCGCATCAAAAGATAAAAAAGTCTATAGTGCTGAGGGAAACGCTCAGATTAGGTTGAATACATTTTTGAATGATGAGGGTTTGTTTGATCCCCAAAAGACGGATCGCATATTGATCTATGGGGATGTTTCTGGAACGACATTCATCCATATGCAAAATTTTCCAAAATATTCAAGTAAAGAAGTCTATGAGGGAAGAGATCAAAGCATTTCAATCGTTCAAGTTGCAGGAACAGCGCGGGCAGGTTCTTTTCGACTCGCCAATGGTTATAATGGTTATACCACGGTGAAAGGTTTTCCTTATCAATATCGTATTCGTGGTTATGGTCCGGGCTCGCCTTTTGGAGAAGCGAATGCTAAGCAAAGATTAGTGGAAGGTGAGGGGGATTTTTGGGATTTCCGACTCGAAGGGGTTTATATTTCTTCTAGAATAGGTTCTTATAATGGTCCATTTGGTAAACCTTCTTCGTTTTCATTATCTCATCCTGTTAATCCTCCATCTTCTCCTCCCAATTCACTTTCTACGTCGTTGATATCTGA
>NZ_JBHIQG010000367.1:0-2277 GCF_042196425.1 Bartonella sp. AD328YNZD
TTACCTTTACCTAAAGTCACACTCGTGTAATCAATGCCGCCATTCTCACCCTCTTTTTTATCGTAGTGAACAACAGCTGAATCATCAGACTGAAGACTGTTAGAAAGCTTCTCTAATCTTTTATCAAGCTGACCTTTGTTAACAGCTTCATTATCCTTTGTTGCTTCACCAACACCTGAAAGTGTCCGATCCGTACCAGTCTTGTTGGCTATGTTGACTTCACTGCCTTCTACTTCTTTACCAATAGTGATAACTTTTGTCTTTTCATCCTGCTTCGCAAGGCTATCACTAACTACATTGGTCACATCATTATGAACATTCGTGATAGAACTCGCAACTCCAGCAAATGCTTCCGCTACACTCTTATAGCTTTCCTCACTTTCTTTACCTTCTGCATCAACTTTCTTGATCACAAAACTTGGAGCTTTCCATTGTCCATCTTTATCGTAACCTGCTCCTCCACCAAAATAGGTCGCAAACTGTTTTTGCAGATCATAAATCTGTCCACCCGTAATCGCATCACTCGAGCCTGATACTATAGAGCCATCTGCAAGTGATGTAAGCTTGCTGTTCTCTTTATTGTCCCCATGCGTCGCTACAAACGCACCTTTAGTCTTACCCCATAACAATGCATCGCCTTGAACTGCTTGCGTAATATTACTCAGTTTTTCATCAAACTTTTTGACCTCATTAGACAGATGAGTGTTCACATTCTTGACACTCGTATCAAGACCCGCAAAGGCGCTACCAACATCGTTATGTGAATTAGTCGTTACTGTACCATCGTCAGAAACATTAGAGATTTTATAAGTCGGAGCGGTAAAAACACCCTCTTTAAATGCAGCATCACCACCTAAAAACTTAGCTACATCCTCACCGATTTTATTAATCTGACCACCCGAGATTGCATCATGTGAACCCTTGGCAATCTGACCATCGGCAACATTATGGAGTCCTACAGCTGCCTTATCCTTACCTTTACCTAGAGTCACACTCGTGTAATTAATGCCGCCATTATCACCATCTTTTTTATCGTAATGAACAACAGCTGAGTCATCAGATTGAAAACTATTAGAAAGCTTCTCTAAACTTTCATCAAGCTGACTTTTGTTAACCGCTTCATTATCATTCACAGCTTTCTTCACACCAGAAAGAATCCGATCCACACCACTTTTATTGGCAATGTTGATTTCTGTACCTTCTGTTTTGGCGCCAATAGTAATACGACCAGCATCTCCATCATCCTGTTTGACGAGGCTATCACTGACAACATTAGTCACATCATTATGAACATTCGTGACAGAAGTACTAATATCAGAAAGGGCTTCCGCTACACTCTTATAGCTTTTCTCACTTTCTTTGCCTGCTGCATCAACTTTCTTGATAACAAAATTGGGAGCTTTCCATTGTCCACTCTCATCATAGCCAGCACCACTATCTAAATATGTCGCAAGAGTGTTACTCATCGAATAGAGTTGTCCACCATTAATGGCATCTGTTGAGTTCGAGGTAATGTCACCATTTGCAAGAAACGTAATTCTACTGTTTTCCTGTCTCCTTACAGCTCTGCCTTTTTCTTCTTTGCTCTTTTCATGACGTGCTACAAAGGCATTGGCTTTATTACTCCAATTCAAAGAATCCTGCGCTACCCCTTCAGAAACTTCTTTAATCCGCGCATTCACATTCTTGATATTTGCATCAAGACCAGTAAATGCACTACCAACATCTTTAAAAAAGCCGTCTGTTATATTACCATCTGCATCAACCTTAGATAACTTGTAGGTTGGTCCTGTAAACATACCGCCAACAAATTTTGCATCACCACCAAGAAACTTAGCTAAATCCTGAGAAATTGTATTGATCTGACTACCATTAATCGCATCATGTGAGCTCTCACCAATGACACCATCTTTTACATTATGAAGCGCAACTGGTTCTGCATCCTTACCTTTGCCTAAAGTCACACTGCTATAGTCAACTATTCCGTCTTCTTTTTTATCGTAGAGAACCACTGCTGAATCTTCTGACTGAAGGCTGCTGGAAAGATCCTTCAGACTTGCATCAAGCTGCGCTTTATTGACTGCCTCGTCCCCATTTTGCGCTGCCTTAACACCAGAAAGAATTCGAGCATCACCATCCCGATTTAAAATATTGATTTTATTGCCGCCTCTTTCCGCACCAATAGTAATAAGACCCATCCTATCCTGCTTGACAAGGCTTTCACTCACTACATTCGTAATCTCTTTGCTGATCTCATTTTTTACATTCGTAACAGAA
>NZ_JBHIQG010000368.1:0-2274 GCF_042196425.1 Bartonella sp. AD328YNZD
CAAAAGTAAAAAAAGAATGGCGCATTTACCAGAAAGACTTTTAAGTGGTTACCAAAACTTTATAAACAATCATTTTTTATATAAAATAGCAGATTATCAGCAATTGGTGATTGAGGGGCAGAAACCTGAAGTTTTGGTCATTGCTTGTTGTGATTCGCGTGCAGTACCAGAAATGATTTTTGATGCTAAGCCAGGGGAAATTTTCACCCTGCGCAACGTGGCGAATGTGGTTCCTCCTTTTTCTCCTGATGACCAATATCACGCAACATCAGCAGCTCTTGAATATGCTGTGCAATTGCTTGAGGTGAGACATATTGTCGTTTTTGGTCATGCCCATTGTGGAGGTATTCGTACTGCTCTTAATGAGACATATAAATCTTTATTATCAAATGATTTTATCGGTCAATGGATCAGTCTTTTAGCACCAGCCGCAGAAATTGTTTTGAATAATAAGTCGCTGTCGTGGCCAGAAAAACAGACGGCATTAGAGCAGCTTTCTATTCGTCATTCGTTGAGAAATTTAGAGACGTTTCCATGGATAAAGCTTCGCAAAGATCAAGGTTTTTTGACATTGCATGGGGTTTGGTTTGATATCTCTAGCGGAAAATTATGGAGCATGGAACAGGAAACAGGTTGTTTTATGCGTGTTGAAGTTGAAAGTTTTGAAGTATAGTATTTGTTGTTTTTATTTCTTCGTATAAAAAGACATTTTATGATAAAACTTGACAAAGCTGGGGTTTTATTGTTTGAAGGAGCAAGCTTTCAGTGACAAAATTAACTTGGAGCCACCGACTGAGACCCCGGTTTAAGGGTATAAAGAGATCTCAGAGGTCAACATCCGACGGCGCGATGCGTTCTCGGATGCTATTTTGGTTTGTTTGTTATGCAACAATGAGGTAAATGATGTTTGAATCCTTGCAAGAGCGACTTGGTTCTATCCTGTCTCATTTGACGGGACGTGGCGCTTTATCGGATCAGGATGTTGTAGAGGCGCTGCGTGAAATTCGTCGCGCTTTATTGGAAGCTGATGTTGCTCTTGATGTTGTGCGCTCTTTTACCGATAGAGTTCGGGAAAAAGCTGTTGGGGCCCAAATCGTTAAATCAATTAAACCAGGCCAAATGGTGGTTAAAATTGTTCATGATGAATTGGTTCATATTCTTGGAAATGAAAGTGTTCTGAGTGATTTAAATGCACCAGCTCCTGTTGTTATCATGATGACTGGTTTGCAAGGTTCGGGAAAAACAACCACAACAGCAAAGCTTGCAAAACGTTTTACTGATAAGCATAATAAAAAAGTTCTCATGGCGTCATTAGATACACGCCGTCCCGCTGCACAGGAGCAATTGCGCCAATTGGGAGAACAGGCAAAACTTGCAAGCTTGCCTATTATTGCGGGTCAGCTGCCCGTTGATATTGCATTACGTGCTGTGCAAGCTGCTAAATTGGGTGGTTATGACGTGCTTATTCTTGACACAGCAGGACGTAATCATATTGATGAAGCTTTGATGCTCGAATTGGCTGAAATTAAAGCATGTTCCCTTCCTCATGAGATTATGTTGGTGGCTGATAGTTTGACGGGGCAAGATGCTGTTCATCTTGCTCGTTCTTTTGATGAGCGTGTAGGGATTACGGGGATTATTTTAACACGGATGGATAGTGATGGGCGTGGTGGCGCTGCTCTTTCTATGCGTGCTGTTACAGGTAAACCAATTAAAGCAATTGGAACTGGTGAAAAAATAGATGCTTTAGAAGAATTTCATCCCAGTCGTATTGCTGATCGTATTCTCGGAATGGGGGATATTGTTTCTTTGGTTGAAAAAGCGGCAGAAACAATGGATCACGAGAAAGCTGCTGCTTTTGCAAAAAAAATGCAAGCCGGAAAATTTGATCTGAATGATCTTGCAGAACAGTTGCAGAAAATGAAAAAACTGGGTGGAATGGGCGGTATTATGGGCATGTTGCCGGGAATGGGGAAGGTCAAAGAGCAGATTGCGGCTGCGGGGTTTGATGATCGTTTGTTTGATCGTCAATTGGCCATTATTTCATCTATGACACCGAAAGAGCGGGCGAATCCAGAGCTTTTAAAACATAGCCGCAAACAACGAATTGCTAAGGGGTCTGGTACGACAGCGGCTGATATTAATAAACTTTTGAAGATGTATCGCCAAATGGCTGATATGATGAAAGCCATGGGTAGTAAAGGAAAAAGTGGTTTGATGGGAAAAATGTTGGGAGGCCTTGGTTCCAAAATGGGATTTGGAGGCAAGGGAAAC
>NZ_JBHIQG010000369.1:0-2269 GCF_042196425.1 Bartonella sp. AD328YNZD
ACGAATCCCTCATGTCTAAAAGCTTGAGAAAAAACAATAAACTACGTGGAATAAAAGAAAAGTGGCTCCCCGGGCCGTTCTAATTGATTTTAATAAAATCAACATATTAATAAAATATAAGGGAATATTGTAGGTATTGTTTTTTTTAAGTTTTTTTTGCTTCTATCCCTAACTTTTTTGGAGCTTTTTTATAGCTTCAAGAGCTAATCTTTTACGATCTGCGCTCTTTGTATAAAGAGATGCCATTTTATCTTCTGTCCAGCCAAAAATTGCTTTCAATTGTGAAACTGTTGCACCAGAGTTAGCTGCGCGTGTTGCTGCTAATTTTCTCAATCCATGGGCTGATTTTTTAATACCTGCTGTATTACATGCTTCACGAAACAGGTTGCCAAAACTTTCTTTTACGAGCTTATTTCCATTTTTCCCGCAAATGAATGTTTCATTTCCAATAGGACCAATTTTAAGGGTTTCTGCTAATTCAGGCAAAATGGGTAGAAAAACATCTGTTTTAAATTGGCTCTTTTCTGTTTTCAGATGAATGATATTATCATTAACATCTTTCCAACCAATGCGGACGGCATCACCACGGCGTAAGCCCGTATAAAGAAGCACATCAACCCATACGCGTTCATGGGTACCATGTGACCAGCGTTGGTAATATTTCTCAACATCATCTTCTGTCCAAACAGCGAATCCGTCTTTATTGCTAAGAGCTGGTCTTTTTACTCCTATTGTTGGATTATTTTCCAAAAGTCCTTGGTCAATTGCCCAATTAAAAAGCCCATTAAGAGCTTTCAAAAAATTTTGAGCAGCTGATGGTGTTTCTTTACGCCGTTCAACACCGGCTATAATATGTTTTTTTTCAATTGCTTTGTATGGAATATTTCCTATGCTATCACATACCTTCATAAGGAGGAGTTCTCTTTGTCTTTTAGTAGCTTTAGCAAGGCTATGCCAATTGACGCTATTAAAATATTGTTTAAGCAGCCATGCAAATGACCCTTCAATCAGTTTTCCGGTTTTAGGTTTTGGAGGGATTATGCCTTGTAATTCGGCAAGTGCGCTTTTGTAGTTGTCAACAAACTCTTGCGTTCCATAGGTTCCGCGTATTCTAATACGTTTTCCATGACCAATACGTACATACCATATGATTTTGTTATGGCGTGTGACTTCTTTTAGAAGATAGGGGGGGCGTGGTTTAGGCATAAGCAATTTTACATCTTAGAGAGTGCGATTTCGTAATATTCATTCTTTGACAAATCTAAAAGTGTGTCTGGATGTGCTGTTGAGTTTGGTAATGGGATATCTGCTTTAAGATAGATAAGCAGTTCACCGGTAGGTTTGATTTCTATGAGTTCGCATTTTTGTTTTTTTGCTTCTCTTAAAGCTCGTGCAATGTCTGCTTGCGTTATGATAGCTTTACGAGGTGCCATATCTTTTCTCCTACATTGAGACGCAATTCACCCATTTCGTGAATCACGCATGACTTAAAAGTGTTAAGAAGGGTGGTGGTGCTAGGAGGCATTTGTGAAGAGAAGCACCTCCATATGTAAAAAATCTGTAAGTTTATTTTTTAGATGTGTTTAATTTCATATTTCCAATCAGGCAATTGAGTAAGAGCTAATGCGAGTTGTCCTCTATGACACATGCATACATTGGCTTCAAAACAGGTGATTGCAACGCGCTTTTTGTTTAAAAAAATTTGATATAATTTGTTTATTGCACAAAAATTATTCTTGAGAGTTGTATTTTGATAATTTTTAAAAAGGCGGTCATAATCTTTTTGTGTTTTCAAATTTCTTCGTTTTTCAGAAGCAATTCCAAGTTCAGGCATATGCATATATTCAATATCAATATTGCTTACAGCTTTTTCTAATTGTCTTTTTGAAAATCCGTGTTTTCTACTTACTGGATTTTTACGAACATCACATAAAGTTTTGATATTGTTTTCTATGAGACAACTAAGATAATTCTCAAGGGACCTACCTTCATAGCCAATGGTAAAAAAACAAAATTCCTCATCTTTAGCAGGCTGTATGATAATATGTTTGATGTTACACACGTTTAATTTCCTTATGTAAAAGGGCGGGGGTGATTGTAGATGTGCGGGGAACAA
Organism: Bartonella sp. AD328YNZD; assembly: GCF_042196425.1. Taxonomy (NCBI): domain Bacteria; kingdom Pseudomonadati; phylum Pseudomonadota; class Alphaproteobacteria; order Hyphomicrobiales; family Bartonellaceae; genus Bartonella; species Bartonella sp. AD328YNZD. Next base: position 2,117 of record NZ_JBHIQG010000369.1, read on the forward strand.
AACACCCCCATAAGGTTAAGCAGCTTTTGTAGAGAGTTGTTTTATCTCTCGTTCTATCTCTGCTAAAAAGGCTTGGACAGCTTGATTGATCTGTTCAATTTGTTGATCATCACGGAGAACACGCTTGACTTTCATGCGCAAGTGAAAGAATTC
>NZ_JBHIQG010000370.1:0-2241 GCF_042196425.1 Bartonella sp. AD328YNZD
AGGTGGTGATGCTAGTTATGCAGGTGGCGCTTGGACGGCTCCAAGTTTCAAAGTTAAGATCGTTAATGAGGATGGTACTAAAGTTGAAGAGAAGAAGTATGATACTGTATCGGAAGCATTTGCTGGTGTAGGAACATCTTTTGAGAATCTTCAAAAAGAGTTTACTCAAAACAACACGGAGGTTACTGAAAATATTAAGCAGAATGCGTTGTTGTGGAGTGATTCTGAAAAGGCGTTTCTAGCAACGCATGGAGAGGGTGATGAGAAAGGCAACAGTAAAATTAAGTTTCTTTCCAATGGAGAGGTTTCTGCAAGCTCAAGTGAAGCGGTCAATGGTTCTCAGCTTTTTGCGACTAATCAAAATGTAAGCAGTGTATCTAACAATCTTGAAACAACAGCTACGAATATAGCTAAATCCTTTGGCGGTGGCGCTGAATATAAAGAAGGTCAATGGAGTGCTCCAAGCTTCAAAGTTAAGATCGTCAAAGAAGATGGCAGTGCTGTTGAAGAGCAAAGTTATGATGATGTTGCTAAAGCATTTGCTGGTGTAGGCGCTTCATTCACGAATATTCACAAAGAGCTTAAGAATGAGATTAATAAAGTTGTAGGAGATAGTCTTGTTAAGTTTGATGATACGACAAATGTAATCAAGCTTGGTGGTGAAAAAGAAGGTGCGAGCATCAGTATTGCGGATAAGGAAAGCCAAGATAGAATACTTTCAGGTGTTAAGACAGCGACAAGGGATAATGAAGCGGTTAACAAGGGTCAGCTTGATGAAAGTTTAAAGGATCTTTCTACCAGTCTTCAGTCTGATGAATCGGCTGTTGTTCACTATGATAAACAAGGTGATGATAATAGCAGCACTAATTATGCGAGTGTGACTTTGGGTAAAGGTAAGGGTTCTGCAACTGTTGGTTTGCATAATGTTGCCGAAGGTCAGATTAGTGAGAATTCGCATGATGCGGTTAATGGCGGTCAGATTTCTAAGGTTTCTCAGGATATTGCGAAATACTTAGGTGGAGGTACAAGCTTTAAAGATGGTACTTTCACGGGTCCAACCTATAAATTATCCAGTGTTGATGCAAAAGGCGAGGTAGTAGAAAAATCTTATGGTGATGTTGGTTTAGCCATTGAAGGTATTGATACGAATTTCAAGAATGTGAATAACAACCTAACGAATAAGTTTAATGAACTTACTGAAAATATCACGAATATTACTCAGGAAGTTCAAGGCGATGCGCTGTTGTGGGATAAGGACGCAGAAGCGTTTGTAGCGACGCATGGGGACAATAAAGAGAACAGCAAGCTCACATCACTTGCAGCTGGCTCTATAGTATTAGGCTCGAGTGATGCGATTACGGGTGGACAGATTTATGATCTGCAAAAAAAGTTTGCTGGCTATTTTGGTGGAGGTGCTGGTTATAATGAGAAAGGCGAATGGCAAGATCCGGATTTCCAAATTCAGACTTTCAGCAATGATGGTACGAAAGGAGATAAGAAGAGCAGTAATAATGTTGCAGGTGCGTTTAATGACATTAATGACAGCATGAGCACTATCAACGCTCGTATTAAGGAAGTTTCAGAAGGAGTTGCACAAGATTCTTTATCATGGAGCAAGGCTGAAGGTGCTTTTGTCGCCTTGCATGGAGAAAAAGGTAGTGAGAAGACACACAGCAAAATCACATCACTTGCAAATGGTGATATTACTGCTAGCTCAAGCGATGCTGTAGCAGGAAATCAGCTATATTCTCTAGGTAACAGTGTTGCAAAGTCTTTAAGTGGTGATGCTAGTTATGCAGGTGGCGCTTGGACGGCTCCAAGTTTCAAAGTTAAGATCGTTAATGAGGATGGTACTAAAGTTGAAGAGAAGAAGTATGATACTGTATCGGAAGCATTTGCTGGTGTAGGAACATCTTTTGAGAATCTTCAAAAAGAGTTTACTCAAAACAACACGGAGGTTACTGAAAATATTAAGCAGAATGCGTTGTTGTGGAGTGATTCTGAAAAGGCGTTTCTAGCAACGCATGGAGAGGGTGATGAGAAAGGCAACAGTAAAATTAAGTTTCTTTCCAATGGAGAGGTTTCTGCAAGCTCAAGTGAAGCGGTCAATGGTTCTCAGCTTTTTGATACGAATAAGACAGTTGCAACTTATTTAGGTGGTGGCGCTGAATATAAGGAAGGTCAATGGAGTGCTCCAAGCTTCAAAGTTAAGATCGTCAAAGAAGATGGCAGTGCCGTTGA
>NZ_JBHIQG010000371.1:0-2240 GCF_042196425.1 Bartonella sp. AD328YNZD
CACGATATTGTGCACTTAGTCGGTGAATTTGATCAAAAAATTCAAACGATAGAATCTGCTCGTGCGCTCTCTTGGGCTAAATGCCTTCTCGACACCTGCAACGCTCATCATCATGATGCTACTGATAATTGTGATACTGAAAAATTATGTAAAAAACTAAACCAGTTGGCTATAGCAGCACGGCAAATAGCCTTTGAGATGGAATTTGACTTTTTAGAACAGCCTAAACGGCACCTTTTATCCATTGGATATCGTGTGCAAGAAAACAAACTCGATGAAAATTGTTATGATCTGCTTGCTTCAGAAGCACGTCTTGCAAGCTTTTTTGCTATCGCAAAGGGAGATATAAAACTTAAACATTGGTTTCATCTTGGTCGACTCCTTGTACCGATAGGTTGGAAAGGTGCGCTCCTATCATGGTCTGGTTCCATGTTTGAATACCTTATGCCCTCTCTTGTGATGCATGAACCGTTAGGATCTCTACTAGATCAAACAAATCGATTAATTATTCGATGTCAAATACAATATGCCCATAAACGAGAATTGCCATGGGGTATTTCAGAGGCCGCATTTAATGCTCGCGATCATTTAATGAACTATCAATATGCTCATTTTGGTGTTCCAAGTCTCGGCCTCCAACGTGGACTCTCACGCAATGCTGTCATTGCTCCCTATGCCAGTCTTCTAGCGGCACAATATGCACCTTCTTGCGCTGTCGCTAATTTAAAACGACTCCGTGATCTTGGAGCTTTAGGGACATATGGTTATTATGATTCTATTGATTTTACTCCTTCACGCGTGAAGATAGGGGAAAAATACGCCATTGTACGCAATTATTATGCGCACCATCATGGCATGTCTATCCTTGCTCTTAACAATGTTATTTTTCAAGGGCGAATGCGTGATCGTTTTCACAGAGATCCCGTTATTGAAGCAACACAATTGCTCTTACAGGAAAGAGCGCCTCATCTCATTCCTATTATTCATACCAAAGCTGTTAATCGTATGCGCAATAAGTCTCAAGCATTTGACGCTGCCCTTTTGCGTATTATTAAAAATCCGTTGCTCAAACCACGAGCAACTTTGCTTTTGTCTAATGGCTCTTATTCTACCATGTTAACAGCTAATGGTTCTGGTTACAGCCGTTGGCACGATTATGCGATTACGCGCTTTATTCCTGATGCAACAGAAGATCAACAAGGTACTTTATTCTTTCTACGTGATACGCATAGTGGACGCTGGTGGTCTGTTACTGGTGAACCAACACGCGTTATTGAAGAAGAAGCTGTCAGCATTTTTACAGATGAAAAGGCTGAATATACAAAAATAGTTGATGGTATTAAATCAACACTTGAATGTCTTATTACATCTGAAGGATGTGGCGAAGGGAGACGTCTTCAACTGATGAATACGACACATAAAGATTGTCTTATTGAAGTTACTTCTTATGGTGAACTGGCACTCGCAACAATGGACGTAGATAGTGCTCATCCTGTTTTTTCTCGTATGTTTATAGAGACAGAAATTGCTGAGGAAGGCAAAACAATTTTTGCCAAAAGGCGTAAACGCTCACCTAGCGACCCTGATATTCATATTGCTCATTTTGTTTCTAGTACAACAGATACTCTCCAAGAGACAGAAGCTGAAACAGATCGCTCTCTATTTATTGGTCGGGGGCGATCTATTCATCGTCCCGCTGCATTTGACCAAAATACTCGTTTTAGTAACAGTCAAGGTTGTGTTCTAGATCCTATTATGTCATTGCGCTGCTGTGTACAAATTCCAGCCCATGGCAAAGCAGAACTTATTTTTTGGACTTTCGCTGCTCATACAAAAGAAGCGCTAAATAATCATATTAAACATTATCGACAACCTGATATGTTTCAAAAAGAACTTTCAATGGCATGGACGCGCTCACAAGTTGCACTGTATCAGAGTGGAACTCAGCTTAAAGAAGCTATTGTTTATCAAAAATATGCAACACCGCTTATTTATCCAGAAAGAACGTGGCGTCTTCCTTCTGAAATATTAGCAAAAACGCTAGGAAAACAGTCTGATCTTTGGCCCATGTCCATTTCAGGAGACAATCCACTCTGTCTTCTTAGATTAAATAACGAGGGAAATATAGCTGTACTGCGTGAGCTTCTTAAAGCACACGAATATTGGCGTATGCGCGGTCTTATTGTTGATTTGGTCATTCTCAATGAACAAGCATTTTCCTATATACAAAATACACAACG
>NZ_JBHIQG010000372.1:0-2234 GCF_042196425.1 Bartonella sp. AD328YNZD
GGAAAAGATCCACGCGAAAAACTTTTAATTTTTTCTGATGCTCTTGATGTCAATACAATCGAAAAAACCTATCATCATTTTCATGGAAGAGTGCGCATGAGTTTTGGATGGGGAACTGATCTTACCAACGACTTTACGGGCTGTGCACCTCAAGAAATTGCAACACTTGATGCTCTTTCCCTTGTTTGTAAGGTGACTCATGCAAGTGGTCGGCCAGCTGTAAAACTTTCAGATAATGCTGAAAAAACTATCGGTAATCCAGAAGAAGTACAACGTTATCTCAATTTTTTTGGTAATGAAACGCGTTTCTAGATTTATAACGACCTAATCTCCAGCTCTTTAAAACGGATATATTAACTCATCATATTATTGATAAGGTTGATCTTTCTAAGGATGAAGGTTCTTAACCTTTGCTGGTCTGTAAAAAGTTCGGCTTCTTGTTGAGCTGATTCCGCTTGACTTCTCATGCATGCGCTTCACTTACATCAGGTCCGACGAGTAAGAATTAAAAATATTCACTACGCATAAAAAAATACTTAACATACCAAGGAGACTTACATGCCTTATATTATTGTCATAAATAACATTGTTTTACGGCATAATGGGATATTATTGTTTTGCATGTTGAATGAGCGCGCGCGAACATCGTAAGATTCTCTCATTTCAAACCTGCTTATCTTGAATCAATCAAAACTATTTGCTTGCACATTACAAGCGGGGCTGGCGTGTGGATAAAATTTATATAAGAAAGGACTAAAAATGGCTCTTATGAACCGTCTTAATGCAAGATCTGTCACAACATTGGGAGTTGGCAAATATAATGATGGGGCTGGCTTGTTACTCCATAAGCGGAACTCTTTGTGTATAAAAACTATAAAATAGCTTTTATGAATGTTCTTAAGTGTTAAGAGCTATTGCAACATTAGAAATTGATAAGAAAACATTGGAGAATAACAAATAGCATGGTGACTATTGGTTTGCATTTTGCAAGGCAAGGATGATAGTGCTCAATGGATTTTATACGCTTTACAGGAAAAATTACTTTATCCGTGTATGGGCCTACCATCATAATGAGTAAAGCATTGAGAAATATTTCGTTAAAATAAGTATGTAAATAACACGATTTGGAGAACCTTTTGTTTTAAAGAAACATCTCTTAAGATACCTAAGCCCGTTTTACGGCGCCGACCATGAATGGTATAATGATAAAGCCATTGAGTATTCCCATCTTTACGTTTGTGAAGCAACAGGCCGGCCCTATCATTATATTTGCCAACTCCCAATGTTGCGACAGACTTTAGCACGTGAAACAGCTCATTAGGTAGGGGGTATTTCTTTTTATACAGTTTTACCCACACGCCATCCCCGTTTGTGACGTGTAAGCAAGTGATTCTGATTGATTCAACAGGGAATAGATTTGCAATGAGAGAATTCTACGATATTCGGGGTTCTAATTCAATATGAATAACGCAAGATTATCTATATAAATCAACGCATTAGTTTTAATGGCATGGACTCATTAAAAAAACAGAGAGTGCAATAATATTTTTATTTTGAATAAGCTTTATGCAAAGTCAAAAAATTTATTCATTCGCATATTATTAAAAGGATGTGCATATGCATAAAACCATTTAAAAAGAACTCTGTTGTTTTTATAAATTATCTTTAAGCTAAAAACAGATGCAACATTAAGATTGATATAATAGACCGACTTCTTTTAACTGTATAAATATAAAAATAGATGGTGTTGAGTAAGCTTTGTATTCTATCAAGTCCTCATCAAGAGATATCAAAACAAATAAGATGTCTTGTTAGAAAGAAATGACTATAACATCTAATGGCTTCTCAATATAGATGTATATATAGAGATCCATACGAGCATTTCTCACAAAGTAATGCTTCTCTTCATGAATGTGATCCATCATGTCTTACAAAGAAACTTTTTATGGACACTTCGTGTTTGACATAGTTTTTTCTAATAAAAATTATTTGACAAACGTATCATTGATGTAGTTTGACACTAGGTTTTGTACTAAGTGGGAAAAGGTGGGATTAGGTAGGAATACGTGATAATTCGTTGTTTTTATGTATAAAATTTAGCATTAAAAGTGCGTTTTGTCAAAATAGATTTTGACACCTAAAATTGTAAAAAAGAGCGAAAATCAGAAAAAAGTGCGTTTTCATAGTAAAAATGAGAGAAGGCTTTGAAAGGTCTTTGAAAACCCTGTGAAAAA
>NZ_JBHIQG010000373.1:0-2233 GCF_042196425.1 Bartonella sp. AD328YNZD
GTTTTATTATTATATTTTTAGCTTTGTTAATAATTTTTATTAAAAATATTAACTCTATAAATAAAAGAATAATATTACTTTTATGAGAAATACTAAGACTTTTAAAAACTGTTTTTACAATGGTTTAAAAGCAATGTGTGGGTATATATTTTTGCTTTTTTTACAGCTGAAATAAGAGGTTCATTGAGTGCCAAATGGGCTGCAATAGCACTTGAGAGAATGCAACCTGTTCCACGCATTGTTCCTTTTAAACGTGGAGCAGAAATATTGATGATTTCAGTTTTGTCAATGAATCTATCAATTGCAAGAGGACCATCTGCATGTCCCCCTTTTACTAAAATAGAGCGAGCTCCCAATGACAAAAGTTTTTTTGCTTGTTGTATTGCTTGCTTATCATGAGATGCCAATGGGGTTTGGCTAAGAAGAGCAAGTTCATCTCTATTTGGTGTTAAAAGAGTGACATGTGGGAGAAGCTGATTGATCATAATTTCTATGATTTTTTCTGTTGTCAGTTTTCCTCCTGATGAGGCAACCAGCACAGGATCAAGAATAACCGGAATATGGGGGTAATCTTCGAGGACATGACAAATTGCTGCTATAATTGCTTGATTTCCTGTCATACCAATTTTTATTGCGCTGATAGGATTAGCTTCTAAGGCTATGCGCATTTGCGCGGCGATAAGTTTTTCATTCATGGGAACAATTTCAGCAACGTGATGATCATTTTGTACGTTAACACAAGTAATTGCTAAATTTGCTTTTATTTGAAAATGCGTAGAGGTTTCTATATCACGAACAATGCCAGCACCTCCTGTTGGATCAGTACCCGCAACAATGAGAATAGAAGGCGTTAACGCCATGGTTGGGTCCCCTTGATCCATTGTTGTACCCGCTCTTCAGGTTTTTTATGGAGGATAATGTCAGTCACAACAGCAGCGCTATTGGCTCCTGCTTTTAAAACACAAACTGCACGTTCTGGTGTTAAACCACCAATGCCAACGAGAGGTAAAGCACCAATTCGCTTTCTCCATTGTTTAATTTTTTCTAATCCTTGAGGTTTCCATTTCATTTTTTTTAAGATTGTCGGATAAATAGGACCAAGAGCAATATAGTCAGGATTAACAGAGAGCGCGATATCCAATTCATGTTCATCATGGGTGCTAAGACCAAATCTTATACCATTTTTACGAATTGCAAGGAGATCAGCATTGCATAGATCTTCTTGCCCAAGATGAATAAAATTGCATTTTTCATCAATGGCTATGATCCAATGATCATTAATAATTAATTGTGCCCCCCATTTATCACATATGTTTTTTGCACGCTTGGTATGTTGACGGATCGTTTTAAGATCTTCATTTTTCATACGCAATTGTATGAGTTTGACACCAAGAGGAATCAAACGTTCAACCCACTCAGCAGTATCAACAATGAGGTAAAAAGGATCCAATTTCATCAAAATACCGCTTTACCAATGACGGGAGTTGAAGGGACCGCGATATTGCGTGCTTCGAGAATACCTGCTTTATACCCCATACGCCCTGCCTGAATAGCTTTGGAAAAGGCCTCAGCCATCAAAACAGGATCACCTGCTTTAGCAACTGCGGTATTAAGAAGGACCGCATCATAACCCAGTTCCATAGCAACAGCGGCATGGGATGGGCGCCCGATGCCGGCATCAATAACAAGAGTAACATCTGGAAGATAAGCACGGATAGAACGCAGTCCATCGGTATGATGAGGGCCTTTGGCTGATCCAATAGGGGCACACCAAGGCATAATGACACGGCAGCCAACATCTAAGAGTTTTTCAGCAACAATGAGATCATCGGTTGTATAGGCAAAAATTTTGAAATCTTCATTGTTTAAAATTTTTGCTGCTTCAATTAAAGAAAAGACGTTTGGCTGTAAGGTATCTGAATTACCAATAATTTCGAGTTTAATCCAAGAGGTTTTAAAGAGATCACGAGCTAAATGGGCTGTTGTCACCGCTTCTTTAACAGTATAACAACCAGCGGTATTGGGAAGTATCGTTATATCGAGCTCTTGAAGGAATTGCCAAAACTGCCCTCCTTGTTTTCTACCTGCGCTTTCTCGACGTAATGAAACGGTTACAATTTCTGTATTCGATTTATGAATAGCATCACGAAGGATGGCAGGAGAAGGATATTGCGCTGTACCTAACATAAGACGAGAGGTGAATTGTCGTCCATAAAGATTCAACATAATTAAC
>NZ_JBHIQG010000374.1:0-2228 GCF_042196425.1 Bartonella sp. AD328YNZD
TGCCCTCTAGCATGCGCTAAGGCATGCACACCGGTCAAGTGAGTATTGGACCCCACCATTTCGGTTTGTGTCTCAGCTATGGTTGACTTTTCTTCCACCCGCACAAGGATAATTTGTGCCTCAATCCCTTGCGCGCACACAGCGTTAATCACATCAAGAGCTGTGCCCCTTCGCCCAAGCTTTTGGATTTTCTCACCCTCATGTGTAAAAACTAACACAGGCTCGTTGAGGGGAAAAACTTGGTTATCAGCATCAGGGGCTGTAACAACCGCCCCAAGGGCGGTTTGGCTAAACATCTCTAAGGGTCGAGATGCTTGACCATCCTCAATGAGGCGGATACCATGATTAAATTCTATTGCCATTTTGCTCTCCAAATTAATGAAGAGACTATACCAACCATCACCATGCTCCATAAGTCTGACACTGTCAGTCAAAAAGCTCTTTAAAGGGCTTTGAAAGATCTTCAAAGGGGATTTTACAGAAAGAAAATTATACAAGCCTTTACGTTCTTATACAATAAGCATCCATATAACCTAGGCTTATTCACCTTTCTCTTGTGGTTCTTTTATAGGCTCTACAGGTGCGTCTGTTTCTGTCATTTCAGTAGATGAAAGCTGTTTTGTGTTTTCATCCACCACGGGAGGAGAGAACACTTCGTCTTTATAAGTCCAGCCGATCTGCGCTTCACGTGAGGGGATTGCCTCACCCTCAAAGGCGTGAACATAATCTTCTGAGGCTACAATAATGTTGGTTACCACACCATTTTCAACAACTGCATATTCCATAAAAAACTCCTATATAAAAAATCTAAACAATACAGCGCCATTCCCGCCATCACCAGTGTTATAATTTTCTGCATCCTTTCCAGGAAAATAACCTCCTCCACCGCCACCTGCGTCAGCTTGATTACGACCACCTCTGCCACCTTTTCCACCTTTGTCACTTTCACCACCACAGCCGCCACCGCCACCATTACTAGATCCGCCACCGCCACCAGCACCACCAAAAAGAGAGCTTCCACCGTCACAGCTTCCGCCATTTCCACCATTGCCGCCAGAAAAAATAAAGTTTTTAATGCCGGAGTAACCTCCTGTTCCTCCTGCTCCTACTGTTTTGGTAACTCCGCTACCCTGAGAGCCTATACTCCCACCATTTGCTACGAGAACTCCTTCAATAATCGTTGCCCCACCATTACCATTTTTACCACCACGACCAATTTGAATATTTCTTGATTTTCTAAGTTGAGATCCTTTAATTTGAATACGGACACCTTGTCCTCCTCCACCTCCACCGCCACCGTAGTAGGCATACGTGACACGACCGTTATAAGTATTTTTTAACCAACCTCCAGCCCCCCCGCTACCGCCGCCACCCCATGCACATATTTCAATTTCTGTGTTATCAGTCATACCTTCAGGAAACGGGATAGTGCCACTTTCTGTCATGAGGATTTCGACAGGTTTTTTGGTTAATAAAGCTACCAATTTATCTATTTCTGATTTCGTATAAACAAGATCTCCATCAACCCTCAAAGGTCCTTTAAGCAAGCTTCCGCTTGCACTTAGACTGGTAACCACTTTGTTATTATGAGTGAGATTGAGTAATGAATTACCCAACAGTTCTAAACCGCCATTTATAGTGACTTTGCTGGTAAATTTATTATAACTTTGCCATTCATTTGGGCTGGCTAAGCGACCATAGCTTGTGAGATCTTCATTGATCTTGGCTCTAAAATCATCAAGCCCCACGATATCTTCGGTTTTATGTTGATGTGCGCCTAACAGTGAGACAGCACTGCCAAAGGTGAAGTTATTGTTGCTTGATTTATAGAGAACATAATTGTTGGCAGCATCGTGTGCACCCTCGATATCGCTTAAATTGGCTAAATCTTCGCCGGCTTGTTCCATACCAGCCTTGGCACCCTCCGAGAGCTTTTCCTGTGTAAAAAAACTCTTTCTAAACTGGAACTTCTTAAAATCCCCTTTTTACACCTCTCTCAAAGCAAAGATAAAACTGCCAAAACACGTGAGAGTCATCTAAGGATAATTGCATGAAACCATAACAGCTATAAACAGACTCCAATATTTGTATCATATTATTGTAACGATTTACTTACGTATAAAAGAAGAAAATAAAAAGCTTTTCTTATGAAAAAGAGTTGCCCATGAGTAGATATTATAAACTCTAACAAAGGGCATAACTTGATAATTATACCGCAACAAACTAAT
>NZ_JBHIQG010000375.1:0-2228 GCF_042196425.1 Bartonella sp. AD328YNZD
GGTTTTGGTGCAGGACACTGTAGTTTTCAAGAAGCAGACCTCGTACAACAATATGCACAAAAAATACCAATCATTATTGCTAGTCGTTGTTGTAATGGCTCCACAACTCGTATAACTTATGGCTATAAAGGCTCAGAAATCGATATGATTGCTTCTGGTGCGCTCATGTCTGGTTATTTATCAGCCGTAAAAGCCCGTCTACTTTTATGGGCTTTTTTGGCGCAAGGGTACTCATTGGAACAAATCCGTGTAGATTGGAATGACTGGACGATAAGCTAACAAAAAATGACCTATTATCTTGAAGAAGAGAGCATGAAAAACAAAATTTACTTGAATACAAAGCCGTTCACATGTCCGTTCTTAATCGATTGCTGCGGCAAAAAAATTCTCGACCAATACAAATGATTGATACGACTATACAAAAAATTAATCAGAAAGATAATCTGGTCAAATCCGTTTCTGACCGATATTCACCCTACCGTGTCTTTACTGCACAACAATGGTCAGAGTTTCGTGCGGATACACCTCTTACTTTGACTTTTGATGAAATTAAGCGTTTACGCTCTATGGATGATCCTATCGATCTTGAGGAAGTTCAACGCATTTATCTTTCTTTATCGCGTTTGTTATCATGCCATGTTGAAGCCGTACAGGAACTTTTTCACAAACGTCAGAAGTTTCTCCATCAAGAAGAGATGAGGAAAACGCCTTTTATTATTGGAATTGCTGGTTCTGTAGCAGTAGGAAAATCAACCACTGCTCGCATTCTTCAAGAACTATTGAAACGTTGGACATCTAGTCTTAAAGTTGATCTGATCACAACGGATGGTTTTCTCTATCCTAACGCAATCTTACAGCAAAAAAATCGTATGAATCGTAAAGGATTTCCTGATTCCTATGACATAAAAAAATTGCTATGCTTTCTTTCTGCTATAAAAGCAGGTGTCGGAAATATTCGTGCTCCGCTTTACTCACATATGACCTATGATGTTCTAGAAAACCAGACAATTGCCATTGACCATCCTGATATTTTAATTGTTGAAGGTATTAATGTATTACAGGTCAGTGATCTTCCTAAAGATGGGAAAGCCATTCCTTTCGTATCTGATTTTTTTGATTTTTCAATTTATGTCGATGCTGAAACAGAAGTCATTCGTCACTGGTATTTGGAACGTTTTAAACGTTTGCGTAAAACAGCTTTCCAAAATCCTGAATCCTATTTTCATCGTTATGCCCACCTCAATGAAAAAGAAGCCTCAAAAATTGCTGAGGATCTTTGGCAAACGATTAATTTAAAAAATTTACAAGAAAATATATTGCCAACACGACCAAGGTCCAATCTCATTCTACGAAAGGGAAAAAATCATTTGGTCGAATATGTCGCACTTAGACGACTATAAGGATCTCATAACTATGCACCACCACCCCATTCATTTTACCTCAACGCGTATCGATAACAGTTGCCCTATCATCTTGGTAAACCAAAGAACTCTTGCCAACTTATCACTTGATGCGTCAACAACAGCATGGATAAAAGTTAATGACTTTACTGGTAAAGCAGGACAAATACTCTTTATTCCTCACGAAACGGGGCATTTAAAAAAAGTTTTATTTGGAATTGGCAATGGTAACGATCCTTTTATCACAGGAGTTCTTGCTCAAAAACTTCCTGCTGGTCAATGGCATTTAGAAGGTACAAACTCTGATGAAATAAATACCTATCTTGGATTGGCATTCGGCAGTTATCAATTTAATCGCTATCGTCAAAATTCTTCTTTCAAATCTTTATCTATCCATGTCAATGAGGCAATTGATCTTAATGAACTCCAACGAATTTATGAAGCTGTCTTCTTTGTCCGTGATCTCATTAATATTCCAGCCAATGATATGAACCCTGATACTCTCGAAAAAGAAGTACGACAACTAGGAAAAATTTATGGTGCTCATGTCCAAAGTATTTGTGGAGATGATCTCTTAACCCATAACTTTCCGATGATTCATGCCGTAGGACGAGCAGGCAGTACTCCACCACGACTGATTGAGTTACTCTGGGGCCAAGAACATCATCCTAAAATAACCTTGGTGGGCAAAGGCGTAACTTTTGATACTGGAGGACTCGATATTAAATCAGCCAATAACATGTTGCTTATGAAAAAAGACATGGGGGGTGGAGCAAACGTTTTGGGATTGGCTAAACTTATCATGGATGCAAAATTGCCTTTCCGTCT
>NZ_JBHIQG010000376.1:0-2213 GCF_042196425.1 Bartonella sp. AD328YNZD
AAACAGAACAACTCGCTGAACCACTTTGGACAGAACGAAAATTTACCAGCAGTGACAAAACAGCCAAACAAGCGCGCCTCAAACTCACGCTTACCGGTGGACCTGCTGCGCGGTCCATGGTGAGTGATTTTGGCGCTGGCATATTATGAGGGAAAAACAGACATGACCAAGACAAAAAAGCTACAAATGGAATTGCCACAAGAAGGGCGTTTTATCAGTTCTGAATTCCCAATCTTGCGGGAAAACCTCACCAAGATTGATCAGGCACTAGCGGATGTTGAGGAAAAGCTAGAGAGCAAAGCGTCTACAAAGCATATGCATAGCATAAGCGAAGTCACAGACCTTGAAGCGGCTCTCAAAGGCAAAATGGCAGCAGACAAAACTTTCACTTTTGCCGATTTACGCGATATTGAAGGTGCACAGGATGCGGCTAACAATTATGTTCTCTACAAATCAAGCAATAACAACTTCACCTTTGGTAGTGCTGTCTCACTATTAGGAGCACACCAGCATAGAATTGATGATATTGTGGGTTTAGATGAATTTAGAGCCAAGCTTAACGAAGGTCTGACCAGTTATGGGCGCCTACAACAAGCCAATGAATGGCAAGGTTATAATAAGTTTACCAGCAAAGTCACCATGAGTGGTGATGTGGAACTCATAGGCAGTTCGTCGCTTAGCCTCATACACAATAACAAAGTGGTGACAAGTTTAAGCGCAACGGGAAGCACGTTGAAAGGACCGCTTAAAGTCGATGGAGAAGCTGTTTATACGAAAAGTGAAATAGATAAATTGATAGCTTTATTAAACAAAAAACCACTCGAAATTTTGATGACAGAAAGTGGTCCAGCCCCCATACCTGATGGTGTTACCGATAACACTAATATTGAAGTATGGGCATGGGGTGGTGGAGGTGGTGGCGGTAATTATAAAGGCGGCGGCGGTGGTGGAGGCGGTTGCGTACACATGAAAATAAAAGGCTCACATCTCAAAAATTCAATAACCGGAAGTCCAAGAAGAGTTGTCATTGGTCGCGGTGGTAAAGGTTTTTATACCGGTCAACCCAAGGATACTGCTGGTTCTGGTGGTTTTACATGTGCTTTAGACTTTATAACAGCAGGTGGTGGCGGTGGTGGCGCTGTTAACGGACATAATAGCACGGGCTCTTCTGGTGGCGTTCAAGGAGATTCACGTGGTGGTTATGGAGGTTATTATTCATCCAATAGCAGCAGTTCAAATGGAAGTGATGCTACTTTTAATGGCGGCGGCGGTGGTAGCTATGGAGAAAAATCAGGGGCTGGTGGAAATGGTGGCGACTCTATTTTTGGCGGCGGTGGCGGTGCTAGTGGTGATGGCACCGCACAGGGAGGTTTCAGTGGAAAAGGAGGGAAAGGAGGAAGAAGTTACAACAATAAATCTGGTGGGGGTGGTGGCTATTTCCCAGGACAAATTGGTAGCGACGGCGGTGATGGCGGGAATGGCGCTGTATTGTTTAGATTTTTTATATAGGAGTTTTTCATGGAATATGCAGTTGTTGAAAATGGTGTGGTAACAAATATTATTGTAGCCTCAGAAGATTATGTTCACGCCTTTGATGGTGAAGCGATCCCCTCAAGTGAAGCACAAATTGGCTGGACTTATAAGGACGGAGTGTTTTCTCCTCCCGTTGTTGATGAAAACACAAAACAGCTCTCATCTACTGAAATGGCAGAAATAGACGCACCCGTAGAGCTCATAAAAGAACCACAAGAGAAAGATAATCAAGTCTAGGCTATTAGGCTTTCTAGTGGAATATTGAACTGTTGGTGCAAGTTTTTAATCATGCGCAGTGTTAATTTTCTTTTACCACTCAAGATTTCATAAACGCGATTTAAATGACCAATCGCAGGAACAAGATCTTTAGCACTTAAGTTCATTTGTTCCATTCTAAATTTAATAGCCTCAATAGGATGAGGAGGAGAAACAGGATAGTGCTCTGCTTCATACGCTTCAATCAACAATACAAGAACCTCCATTTGATCAAATTCTGGAGTATTCTCTTTAGGTTGATTGTCAAACATCGTAGACACAATCTCTAAAGCTTCTTGATAATCTCTCTCTCTGTACGAATTGGTTTGATATTCATTTCTTAAATTCCTTTAAATAACACAACATTGATAACATACTATCTAAATTGTAATAGTCTTTAAAATTAATTGTAAAGGAAACTATCT
>NZ_JBHIQG010000377.1:0-2198 GCF_042196425.1 Bartonella sp. AD328YNZD
TCAAGACAATAAAATATCGCGCTTTCAACTAGTAAAAATTTCCCTTGAAAAAAACTAAAAGTCGATTGAAAAATCAATGAACGCTATTTCATCGTAACCGTATTAAAGGAAAACATGAAAGCTATGGTATTAGCTTTGTTTATGATGTTGAAAGAGATCTCTATCAGGCTCAAGCATACAGTTTTTTGAAATTTTCTTGCCTACTTCTTTTCTTTAAGCATAAGCAACAAGTTTTATGCAAACATAACACATATCTTGAATAGAAAAACTTATAATACTTATATAATATTAACATAATATATTTATTTTAGAACAAAATGAATTTAAAATATAATTCATTATATATTAAATATATAATTTATTTTATACTTTACATAAAAATAAAAATCGCCTATCACGTTCCATCTCTAAAATACCCATCCATTTGATATCCTTCTTATAAGCGGGGGAAGAGTGTGTGGCACTTATAATTTACTTATAATTTAGGAAATCTTGATGTGTAAAAAGTCCCTTTTATCCTGCACGGCTGTCATAGCTGTCATGCTATTCAACACCCATCTCAATGTATATGCTGAAACTCTTGAAGTTTCCGGCGAGAAAAAAGAAGTATCTAATACAACGTATGAGATGATTAATGCGAAAGACAACGGAGAAATCACTGGCACACATTTAACTGTGGTTGGGAATAAAGACACAGATATTTATGCTGTAACAGCTGACGGTCTTGGCAGTGCGATTACATTCCTGCAAGACACAGCCATTAAAGGAACTGATTTTGACATTCGTCTTGGTCTTAATGCAAAAGATGGTGCTACAATCAAAATGACTGGAGGCATTATTACGGTTTCTGAAATTGGCGCTTTCTTCGAAAACAGTATGAATGATAAAAACAAGCTGGAAGGTGTAACAATATCAAGCGGTAAAGACGACCACTTCATGGACGAGGGAATAAATGCCGACAACAAAAGCAAAGTTACTTTAGAAAACGTAACGGTTACACAAGCAAACACCAGTATATTTGCAAATGATCATTCTGAAATAACGATATTAGGAGGAGCATTTGATGGAGAACTCAAAGGAATATCCGCTACAGGAGGCAGCGCTATTACTTTAACTTATAGCGAATTAGCCGATAACAAAAAAAGCAGTGTTCAAGTTACATCATCCCATGGTGATGGACTTTATGCAAATGGTGAACAATCTACAATCACAATGACTGGTGGAGCAATAACTGGAAGAAGCACAGCATTGCTTGCAGAAAATGGCGGACATATTGACATCTCAGATGTTACTTTAAAAACAGATGGCACCGGAATCGGTGCAATAGCCAATGATGTTAACAGTAAAATTGAATTGCATGGAAATACGGTAATTAATGATGCTGTAATTGGGCTTTATGCAGAAAACAGTGGCACAATCACAATGACAGGAGGAACCATTAAAGCTTTTGAAACTGGCGCATTCTTCAATGAAAGTAAGAGCAAAAAAAACAAGCTAGAAAATGTAACAATTACTTATGCAAACACCAGCATAAGTGATCAAGACAAGCTAGCAAATGCAAAAACATCGGACAATGAATTAGACGCTGGCTGGGAAAGTGAATTAGAAAATGAATTGGTAAATGAAGAGTTTTTATACACAGGAATAACAGCCTTTGCTGGAAGTCAAGTCACTTTAGAAAATGTAACCATTACCCAAGCAGAAACCAGCATATCCGCAGAAGGTCATTCTCAAATAGCGATATTAGGAGGAGAATATAATGGAGAACACGCTGGGCTATACGTTACGGAAGGCAGCATCATTACTTTAGCCAATAGTCAAAAAGGCAGCGTTCAAGTTACATCATCTTATGGCGATGGACTCTATGCAGACGGTTTATTCTCCACAATCACAATGATGGGAGGAATAGTGACTGGGGGGAACAGAGCATTATTGGCAGTGAACGGTGGATATATTAGAGGCGAAAATGTTGTTTTAACAACAACAGATGGTAACGGAAACGGAGCAGCTTCCACAGATCCTTACAGCTTAATTGAATTGTATGGGAAAACAACGATTAATAATGCTTTTATCGGGCTTTATACAGAAAACAGAGGTGTCATCATGATGACGGAAGGAACTGTAACTGGAAAAAGCGCAGCATTATTTGCAAAGAACGGCGGATATATTGATGTCACGGATGTAATACTAACAACAAT
>NZ_JBHIQG010000378.1:0-2196 GCF_042196425.1 Bartonella sp. AD328YNZD
GGTGTAAAACGTAAACGTGTGACCAGATGATTAAAATCGGCTAGTTCTGTCAATATAGTAAGAGGATCAGCACCTGCATCATATTGACTGCGTAATTCATGTAATGCATTGACAACATTACCCTTCATGATAAATTCAAAGAGATCGATAATACGTGCTTGATCAGCTAACCCTAACATTGTACGCACTTCAACAGCATTAACATTGCCATTGCTATGGGCAATCGCTTGATCAAAAATGGATAATGCATCACGTGCAGAGCCTTCTGCAGCACGAACAATCATAGAGAGTGCTTGCTCTTCCACTTCTACCTTTTCATATTTTGCAATTTGGCGCAAATGCGCACTCAAAGCTTTTGATTCAATACGTCGTAAATCGAAACGTTGGCAACGTGAAAGGATTGTAATAGGAACTTTGCGAATTTCTGTTGTGGCAAAAATAAATTTTACATGGGATGGTGGTTCTTCAAGAGTTTTCAACAAACCATTAAAGGCTTGTGTTGAGAGCATATGGACTTCATCGATAATATAAACCTTATAGCGCGCAGAAACAGGACGATAGCGTATTTGTTCAATAATTTCACGAATATCGTCAATGCCCGTATGAGAAGCGGCATCCATTTCTATAACATCAATATGGCGTCCTTCGATAATTTGTACGCAATGTTCACCAAGAGAGTCTAATATGGTTGTTGGTTGGTCAATATCTTTTGTTTTATAATTGAGCGCACGTGCCAAAATACGTGCTGTTGTGGTTTTACCTACGCCACGAATCCCTGTTAACATCCACGCTTGTGCAATACGACCTTTTTCAAAGGCATTGGTGAGAGTACGCACCATAGCTTCTTGACCAATGAGATCAGAGAAGTTTTGTGGTCGATATTTACGAGCAAGAACACGATAGGCTGTTTCTACCGGTACACTTTCCATGAATGTTTCCAACTTCGAAGTTTGTTATGCGTATATTTTGATAATACAAAAGCATAGGTCAATACTGTACTTTCATATAAAAGGATTTTTTCTTAATCAAATTATTTATGGGAGCCTTTATTTAAAGACAATCAAATCCCTCTACTCATTGCATACAAATGCCGCTTTGAAGATTAAAAATACTTCGCTAAAAGACAGCATAAAAATAATTTCTTCAGCAAAACAGGAGGTCGGCACGATGACCCGTACCAGAACCCGTTAGGGCTGCTTCTTTCCAGACCTGACCCAGTTGGCGAGTAGTTCGTCCACCACCAACCTCCCAAGTTCATATTGTCGATTTGGAATGAAAAATCAAGCTCGGAAACGAAAAATATCCTAAGAACGACAAAGAATTTTCCTTTGCGTTTAATTTATTGACATATAAACAACAAAGAGATTGAGGATTTATCAGTTTTCATAGCAGGAGTTTTTCATATTTATTGGGGATGAAAATATTTTCTTCGTTTAAGATAATCTGAATGTATAATTATAATCATTCGTTCAAACTTGCCTGTAAGAATTTTAGGATAGCTCCGTCTGTTCTAAAATTACGAAGTTGAATCATTAAAATTTGCAACGGCAAAAAAGGAAAATAAAGCATATAGATCGTGCAATGAATTATAATGAGAAATTTAGAGGAAGAATATTGTTTATGAATAATTATAAATACTAATTTAATAGTATCGCTCTTCTCATACAAAACAGAGCACTTCAAACAGAATACATTGAATGTTGTACATTCACATGCTTTTACAAGAAATATTTTTCAATACTTTTAATTCGATTTCATCACATCACTTGTAAAGTGTATACATACTGCTTCTGAGGTATAAATCCATTGAGCAATTCCATCTTTACATTTGTGAAGAAGCACGCCGGCACCATCATTAATATTTGCCAACTTGTGGGTGTTGCAACAGCCCTTGGCACTTAAGATGGTTCATAAAAGCCATTTTACTCCTTTCTTATACAGTTTTATCCTCACACTCATCCCGCTTTTGACGTACAAGGAGATGGTTTTGATTGATTCAAGATAAACAAGTTTGAAATGAAAGAATCTTACGATATTCAGGACTCTCATTCAATATGCAGAACAGAGAATTATTATTTATAAATCAATATCTTGACTTATAAAAAAGTTTCATCATTTTTATTGTGAACGAGAATATCAAATACGTAATATTTTTTCTTTTAACATCTATGAATGTAAATCTTGAGTAGATGTTAT
>NZ_JBHIQG010000379.1:0-2189 GCF_042196425.1 Bartonella sp. AD328YNZD
ATTAGGAAGATAAATTTCATGACCTAAAATGAGAGAACTATTTGGTTTGCTAAAGATAACAGGTTCATCTTCAACAACATTGCCAAGTTCATGGGCATGTTCCACATAATTGCGCCCAACGCAGTAAATATTGTTAATCATAGGAAATTACCAAGTTTTTCATTTTCTTTTTGTATAGGCAAGATACAACTGTTGAAACAATATCTTTTCTCATATCGATGTGTGAGCTTTCTGAAAAATACGCATTGTGTGGATTAATGACCAATCTTGAGGATAACCAGCTAGCGTTGTCTCTCCAAGCTTTAATAAGAGGATGGTCATTTGGTGGTTCCACGGGAAGAACATCAAGGAATGCATGAAACTCAGGATTTTCCTTTAAATGCTTTTCTAAGCAATCAAAATCGCTGAGGATTTTTCCTCTTGCGGTGTTCACTAAAATAGCGTTTTTCTTCATCTTTTTAAGGAATTCTGAATTAATCATTCCTATTGTTTTGTTTGTAAGAGGACAGTGTAGTGATACCACATCAGATTTTTCTAGAAGGGTATTTATATCTTCTAAAAGTTTGAAGTTGAGTGATTTAGCAAGACCTTCATCAATGTATGGATCATAGACAATTACCTTGAATCCAAAAGGCCTTAACCGTTCTAGTGTTGCTTTTCCTATTTTACCTAGCCCAATCAATCCAATGGTTTTATGCTTTGGACGGAATGTTTTAAGATTGTTTTCTTGCCATGTTTTATCATATTTTTTTGCTAAATCATTATGTCTGGATATTTGCCTGCATCCTTCCAAAATCATTGTTAACGCAGTATCAGCTACTTCATCTATACAATAAGACGGGTTGTTAGCAAATTCAACACCGTGCTTTCTCAGCTCTTCGTAATCTACTTGGTCATAACCGATACCAAATCGTACTGCTATTTTACATTTACGCAATTTCTTGGCTGTTTTCTCTGTTATTTTTGCATGCCAGATCAATAAGGCATCAATTTCTTCCAGAATTTCATCAGGAAAGTCGTCTTCATTTAAAGAGTTGAAGAAATAAAATTGAGCACCCAAGTCAGTCAGCGGTTTTTCAAATTCACTTATTTCAGTTACTCTATCGGTTATCGCAATTTTCATTGTAGTTTTTCTCTATAATCGATAACCATTAAATCCCTGAAACCTTCTTCATCATTTATTGACGAAATTGCAGATGCTGAATGGTACATTTCCATATCATCGAGTAGTATACTCTCTAAGTTTCCTTTCAAAACGATCTTTTTTATTTTATTTTTGTTTTCATCATAGATATATGATGTACCACCTTCAATATTATATCTATTGATCATGTGCATACTTATAAATGTATGGCCATCTTTATGAATACCTTCAGGTGTAGGATTTCCTTGTATTCCTTTTTTTGATTCAATGCGGAATTGGTGCACGAAAACATCCCATATATTGCTTTCTTTATTTTTATACATCAAAAAAGCTTTCAGTGTATTTTCAATGATTTTTCGTAATATAATATTAGATGATATTATGTCTAACATTTTGGGCAGTTTTCTTTCAATCCCACCTGCATAACTATTGATTTCAGAACTCTGAAAAAAAGTATTATCATCTAAAAAATCTACTGTTTTATTAGTTATATCTACGATAAATTTGCCGAAGCATCTTCTCCTGTAGGTGTCACCTTTTTTCATGTAAGGATCAATTGGCAAATAATCCCAGCTTTGCTTCAGACGAGCTAAATCGGTTATCTCATTTGCTTTTATATTTATTTTTTCAGAAGGTATATGGGAAAATTTATTTTCTTTTAATTCGTCAACGATTTTATCTATGTTTATAAACATATACTCCCCCTTTTTTTCTATATTAATAAGATCTTTATATATTACTTTTAATAATTAAAAAAGTCTATATCAAATAAAGGCATTTTTTATGAATAAGCTATTATTTTTATAGTTCATGATCTTATTATCTTGAATGATAAAATATTTGTAGTTTTAAGCAACAGTATTATAAAGCTTAAGTGGCTTAAGATATTAGCACGGTTTACAGCTATATAGGGTGATATTCATGAAAACTTATATTCTAACTGATATTGCACAATGAGTCGATGATAAGGCCATGTTTGGTCCCGGTGAGATGACTAAAAAAAATGAAACAATGAAAAAGGTTAGTATTTGATGACTCATTCTAC
>NZ_JBHIQG010000380.1:0-2188 GCF_042196425.1 Bartonella sp. AD328YNZD
GATACTGCCTCATGAGGGTTTGGCGGTATCCCTTGAGGGGAAGGATGCACTCTTTTTAAGGGCTAGAGTGCATCCTTTCCATGGATTGAATGTACTCTTTGGAGGCCAAAGTACATTCATAGGGAAAGGCATATTCCATAAGAAACAGAGATAACAAAAAAATTTGTTTTTATATTTTATATTGATAGGTTGCTGTATTTGCGAGGGCTATTCATTCTTTATTCTCAATATTTAAGATGATTATGGGATAAGGGTTGTTCGTCAATACAATCGTAAAAGACGCTGAGTATTTTTATAAAAATTGAGATATTTTTGTGCCTTTTTCTTGTTTTTTTTGTGTTTACACAAGATATGCACGGCTTTTCAACAGTTTGTTTTTTTTAGCTTTGCTAATGGCGTTGGCTAAACACTTCAATTGTTTTAACTGCTTCAATACCGTCTTAAAAAAACAGTGCGTTATAATATGACAAAATAAGTTGTATAATTTTTGATTCTTACGCGATGCTAGAAAAAGGGGAATGTTAGGAGAGATGTTGTCTATATTCTTAGTTTATCTCTTAAGTTAGGAAAATTAACATACTTTCCGAATCTATTTTTTATTCGGTTTAACGGTTAAAGAGCAATAGCTGAATGGAATCATACTTGTCTCATGTTTTTATTCTCACGCCTTAGATTTTTTCTCATAGGGATTTTATTTTTTAATGGGGGATTTTATTTTTTAATGGGATTTTACGCGACTCACGTAAAATAGAATGTTCTAAATAGAATATATTTGTGTAGCGCATTTACGTACTTGTTTAAAAATATTATGTGATCTTATCATCACAATTATATTGGTGATTGGGGATATTGGTAAATCTGATAATGGAGAAATTTCTTGTGAAGTGGATAAGCCCTTCTTTAAATTCTCATAAGGGGAAAGCCAGCACTATCATACTATTCTCACCTCATGTGATGACAGCCTTTGGCTCTTGAGCGTGTTCATAAGAGGCATTTTGATTCTTTATCTTTGAAATCTTTGAAGTGCTTTATTTCATATGTCTCTTATGTTTGTAATGTGGAAAAGACAAGGTGTTGATTGATTCAACATAAATAAGAGAATCTTGCGATATTCTGCTCTCTTAATTTTAATCTGAAGAACAATTGATTGTGATTATACATCAGCCTATTGGTGTGATACGATAAAGAATATCATCAAATATTAGTCATTCTATTATGGTGTAAAACAGCTTATACCGTAAAACACTATCCTTTAAGGTTTGGTGATATGAAGCAAGCTTTTTGGGATATGTTTTAAGTGTTTTTTAGGGGCGTGGTGAATCTTTGAGACAGAGCAATCTTCTGTTGCGCCTTGAGTTTAGCGGAAAACCCTGAATAGAAGCCAAGAGGGAATAGAAGCCAAGAGGGAATGGAAGCCAAGAGGGAAGTGTATCCAAGCTGTTTGTAAATCAGATTGAGTTAAGAATCTTTGTTCTTTAAGAATGGAACGCAAGTCAATTTGGCAAAAGAATGATCTATTTTGCGGGTAGACCTTATAGAGAAATATCACAAAGCTTCATAAGGAAGTGATTGAAGACAATACAGTTACAAAAAAGTACAGTCATAAAAAAAGTCCTCCGTCGCAATCAGAGGACCAAAAAGCAGGAGAATTTTAACATTGACTCGCAGGACGTGTCAAAAAAGAATAAATTTAAAAGGCCGTACTAAATACAAAAAAATCATACTTAAAGAATCTAACACATTATAATTAGCAGAGAATTGAAAAAATAGCAATATAAAAAATACTTTTTACAAAAAATTTTGTCATTTTGCATTAAAACTTAATACTTTTTTCAATTGAATATTTATTTTAAGACTCGATATTAATTAAACTATATTTAAAAATATTATGATGCATGCAAGCATTTTGAGAATATTCTTCAATAAAAAACGCATTAAGAGCCCCCATGATTATAGGATTGATATGGGGGAAGGATTTTTGTTTTTAAGAGTGCGGGGTGTATCTTAAGTATGTGTGAGGGGGGTGAAGTATTGTCCTTTTGGGTGGGGGCAAGGTGATGGAAATAGGGGCGAGAGCTGCTGGATGGTTGAGTTCGTGTGTGGGGGAAAGGGCTTATAGAGGGAGCGGGAAGGATGGGAGGCCGCTTAAAATGGCGAGGGAGATTATTCAAAATGTTTATGGTTTGCA
>NZ_JBHIQG010000381.1:0-2178 GCF_042196425.1 Bartonella sp. AD328YNZD
GCTGTTGCTGTCGTCCAAGGGTCTGCTTTTGGACTTG
The DNA here is from genome assembly GCF_042196425.1 of Bartonella sp. AD328YNZD. Classification (NCBI taxonomy): domain Bacteria; kingdom Pseudomonadati; phylum Pseudomonadota; class Alphaproteobacteria; order Hyphomicrobiales; family Bartonellaceae; genus Bartonella; species Bartonella sp. AD328YNZD. The sequence goes on from NZ_JBHIQG010000381.1 coordinate 38, forward strand.
GATTAACTTTTCGTATTTCTTATGCAACATCAGAAAAACTTCTTGAAGAAGCTTGCTTACGTATCCAGCGCTTTTGCAACAGTTTAATTTAAAGTTTTTAACATCATTTCTTGTGATTGTTTTTCTGCCGAATGTCAGTATATCTGGGAAAATATTGGAAACTGTATCATGGGACAAGCCAATCGATTCAGCAAAAACATCCGTTAATAAACACAGTACAAAAATGGAGGCGGCAAGTAAAAATCAAAAAAATTCAACTACCCAATAAGTAAATCGATCTATTGTCATAAGAGATGAAAAACCTATTTGGGGCTTCCTTTACCAAGAACAAAAATTTCGAGCTTATTAGGAATAATCTGAACTTAAAAGTTGATTTATTTACTCCCCTCATTAGGAAGTACGATGCATTATACTCTGTTGTTATAAATGTGCGATCAAAAACTGAATTTTAGATGAGCCTCAAATGTTATAAATCCATTTATTTTAATTTATAGGTAAGAGCATCCTCCTAACGAATTTTAGTTGAATCATAATCAATGTTTTTTCCAGATACAAAGGGAATTTGTAGAAAATTGGTATCTTGATACATAAAAAATTTAATTGTTTTTTATAGTTTTTGAACACATATATACATATATCACATGACAGATTATCAACCAAAACATCTCCAGCAGAGTTTATATTATATAATATTTTCCCCAAAACCTGAAAATCTGTTGAAGTCTTTTATCCTCCTATGGAATGAACTGATTTAAATTTTGCATCTTTTTATTTTCTCCAAGTGGAATACAAATCATACTGTATTTTATAATTACGTTAAGTTATAATAAGTGATATATAAAGAGATAAGTAATTATAATAATTCATTGATTTTAACTTGAATTATCTCTCCTAGAGAGATTCTCTTATTTCAAATCTGTTCATCTAAGACCAATCAAAATCGTGTTCTTGCATATCACAAGCAGAGTTGGTGTGTGGATAAAAACACTTTAAAAAGAATAAAAATAACTCCATATCTCAAATGCAAGAATTACGCAACTATTGAACGCTGATAAATAATAATACCAAACATGCTTCTTCATGAGTATAACAATAGTTGTAAAAAATAAATCATATACTCTTCACATATACCGTTGTGAAATAGCGAATACTGAAAAATATCGCTGAAAGAAGCGTGTGAATTGATAAATTTTTTCTTTTCTATTTAATTGATAACTCTAAAGAAGACCTAGTATTTTTAAACATAATCGCTCTTATAATTAAGTGGCCCTTACAATTAAACATTTTCTATTTTTCGCCTTCCTCTTCACCCTAAAACGAAGAAGAATCTACCTCCTGCCGTTGTATAAATAGTCTAATCTCTCTTAATGGTTCTACCTACTAATCACTTGATTTACTTCATGGGATTTACGAGTCCCTATCTTAAATATTCACCTCACATTCTCATAAAAAGCGCTTCATATATAAAAATTTACATACCTTATATCAGGTCCTAAAGACAATGTTTATGGCGTAATAGAACAAATCTCTCTCAAATTCCTCATTGAACTCTAGTATACTTAAAAAAAATTATTGAATATCCATAAGTTTTAAAATTTTTTCCTTATCATCTTCCCCTGTATGCAATTTCTAGGAGCTCTTCTAAAAATAAAAAAAAGCCGGACAAATGCCCGGCAAATTTGGAAAATCCTCAGAGATTAAATCAATCTGACAGATCTTCGTAAGGGAACACTCAAGAAAATGCAATGGGAGGCAACATAATCAAGAGATAGCATTCTATGTCATTTTATAAGAAAAAGCACAATAAAGACTTAAGCGTATCTGCTATGCAATAAACACATAGCTTTAAATTTTTCTCAATCGTGTAGCACTCTCTTTCATTAAATATACAAAATGTAAGCTACACTATTATATGATTGTCTGGTTTCCAATATTGTGACAGCCTTTACATTTGAGAACGTTCATAAAAGACATTTTATCCCTTTCTTCAAAAATGTTTATTCCATACGGACGGACTCTCTCCATTTGTCGCATGCAGCGAATGGTTTAATTGATTCGATATAAGCAAATTTGAAACGAAAGAATATTACGGGAGTCTCAAGTTGCAAAATAGCTAATTGTCCCTTATAAATTAAGATATT
>NZ_JBHIQG010000382.1:0-2177 GCF_042196425.1 Bartonella sp. AD328YNZD
TCCAATCAAAATAATAAAAAGGAATAAAGTAAAAATACGTGTATACATAATAATTATGCAAGTTTTTTTCGCTAAATCAAAATTATTTGCTTTATTTTTGATCTTATAAGTGAATTTAATATGTTTATTTATATTTAATATATTATAAATATTAAAATTATTTATTTAATAACATTATTAAAATATTATTTATATATTATATAAATACATTAATATTACATCATATATAAAAATATTTTATAGCTCTGAAATAAACTGAATTATTCGACACTAAAGTTTATGATCAGTGGTATCTTTCTCTTTTAAAAATATATATACGTATCTTGTAATTTCTGATATAAAAAGTGAATTAGAAAACATTATTGTCAATAATAGAACTGATCACTCAAGGTGTGTCGAGAATCATTTTGCATTATTATGTCTGCTTTATTTTATAGAATAAATTGGCTTTCATTATATAGCCATTGTGCATGAATAAAAGTCATCTCTCTAGAATGCTATTGTCGCTCATTGGTACATTTGTTTAAAAAAGTATCTCTCAATGTGCTTGCTTTCATCAAGATTTTGTGATGAATAATATAAAATCTATTGGATTGCCGCATTTTTATATCAAACGTGCTAACACTATCATACTATTTTGCTATCCCCTTAATGTTTCGATAATTTTTAGTTATTGAAAGAAGGCATAAGTATCATTTTCATTTCTTTTTTTATATAGTTTTATTCCCTCACTTTTATTGGTCGAGCAAATGCTTTTTATTGTTTCAATATAAAAAAGATTTGAAATGAGAAAAATTTACAGTATTTGAGAATTTTCACTCAAGTAAAAAATGATAAATTATTATAAATCAATATATTATCTTATAAATCTGTATTCATATTTGAAAATTGAACACTAAAATATAAAAATAATATTATAATAAAAGGTATTTTTCTTCTCTACCCATTATGCTCAACAACCCATGTGAGGGGAAGGGGGGATTTCTCATAATTTTAACGCTTCGAATCTATGCAATATTTTGCAGTGAAATTTTTCCTTTATTGAAACTTCAAAAAGAAGATTAAAAAGTACTTATACAATGATGAAGTAAAGGAGCGAAAACGGAAAATTATTGATAACTGCAGAAAATAATAATATTTTTTCCAAAAGGTGTTGACCAAATGGAAAGTCAACCGTATGTTCCCTTCACTTTCTGCAAACTACATAGTATGCAAACTAGATAGCTTGTGTGGGAGCGCGTAGCTCAGCTGGTAGAGCAACTGACTTTTAATCAGTAGGTCCAGGGTTCGAATCCCTGCGCGCTCACCAAATTTAAGTAATATCAATAGGCTATAAAAAATTTAAGAATCTTTTTTGTTTTGATTCTATAGTCTGTCATTTTCTATCAGCTGTTTTGGAATAGAGCGATGCTATGCTGTCTCCTTCCCAACAAAAAAGAGCTTTAAGCTTACGGATAGGGTTGTACCTGCGTTGGCAGCACATGTAGTTTCTAATTTTCTCAATCCATAGGTGGTTTTTTAATACTCAATACATTACATGATTCGCAAAACAGTTGCTAAAATCACCACTTATTCACACTTTAATATTATGAAATGAATTTTCTATAAGATGTTGATTTATTTAACTTTTAATCTTTTTAACATCTACTATAGTACATTTATTTCGTATGAAAACCATAAAAAAGTTAACAATACGTTAATTTCTTGGTAAAAGAAGCCAATTTAAGAGTGGTATATACGCGAGGGGAATCATTAAAAAACGTAAATTCTTCCGTTGCGTACAAAAAGCGTGATGTGGTTTTTACAGTATTACTTAACAGAAATAAGTGGACTGAATAGATGCCTTCAAATAGAAAAAAGAAAATTACTTTTATGATTAAACCAACACTTCAATTGTTTTCTATGATTGTCATTTCTCAGTCACTGGTATCTTGTTGCGCAAGCCAAACTATGAATTTTTCAATAAAAGATTCCTATCATAATAAACCAATTAACGTAAACACTTCTGTACTACCTCAACAAGTCTCCAATAAGAAAAATCAATCGGAAGAAAAAAAGCGTGGACGAGCGATTGTTGGTAAACCTTATCAAATAAAAGGAAAGTGGTATTATCCTCAAAATGATCCAACTTATAAACGTGTTGGTGAGGCATCATGGTATGGTTCAGACTTTCATGG
>NZ_JBHIQG010000383.1:0-2171 GCF_042196425.1 Bartonella sp. AD328YNZD
ATCAGAGAAGGGACTTCGCAAGATAGCGTTGTTGTTCCAAAGCTTTTAGGAACAGCCTCTTTGTATTCGTATGAAACTTTTGCACCGTTAGAACAGGTTGTTAATGCAAGGCAAGAAGCAGAAAAAGCCATGGCGCGTGCAAATGGAGCCCAACAGGTTGCAGAAGAGGCGAAAAAAGTATCGGAAAGAGCGCTTAGCGAAGTTACCAAAACGGGTGAAGCGGTTACAACAGCAACAACAACGGCTAATCTTGCAAAAGATACAGCGGATACAGCCAAGGGATTAGCCGAAGAAGCCAAGAGTGCATCTGAAGCCGCCAAGCAAATGGCAGAAGATGCGAAGGCAGGATTTGATAGAGCTACAGGGGAAATAAGTGGTACGAAAGGTTCATTGGCTACGGCATTGCAAAGTTTTGTAGAGGTCAAGCAGGCAAGTGAGAATGCTGTTAATTTATCGACTGAAGCAAAGAGATTAGCCGATGAATCGAAGTCGATTGCTGAACGTGCAGAACAAACAGCGAGAGAGGCTTCCCAAACAGCAACAGAGACGACGCAAGTAGCAGCAACAGCGGTAGAAATGTGTCATGAAGTTAGGACGGTAGCGACACAAGCAAGTGTGAAGGCAGATGGAGCCAACCAGACAGCCGCTGATGCCAAGGATATTGCCGAAGAGGCAAAAGGTTTATCGGAACGGGCGACATCTTCTGTTACAGAACTTACAAAAACAGCGTCTCAAGTACAAACGGCAGTAGAGAAGGCATTAACGGATTTAAGAGACGCCAAGCAGACAGCAGAGGCATCTAAGACACTCTCAGAAGAAGCTAAACAGACAGCCGCTGATGCATTGACAGCGTCGAAAGATGCCAAGTCACAATCAGAGACAGCGGTAAGCAGGTCAGAAGAGGCAAAGGGTGCTTGTGATGAAGTTAAAGCATCTGTTGCGTCAGTTGAGAAAGTTGCAGAAGCAGCGAAAACAGGTGTGGAACAAGCTTCGCAAAGTGCATCTGAAGCGAAGGGAATAGCGGAGGAAGCGAAAAGCGCCGTTGATAAAGCGACAGCCAAAGTAGAGCAAGCTGTAAGAGAAGCTACCGATGCGAAATCTAAAGCAGAAAGCGTAGAGAGATTAGCGAATGAAGCCAACCAAACAGCGATTTCTTCGAAGAGCGTCTCAGAAGAAGCGAAAGAGGAGGCAAGTAATGCCAAATCGGTAGCCTTAGAAGCAAAAAGTACAGCAGATAGTGCAACGGCAAAAGCGGAGCAAGCGCAACAAGAAGCATCAGAAGCAACGAGATTAGCGAATGAAGCGAAGGTAACAGCAGAGCAGGCATTGCAAGCTGATAGACAAGTGGTTCGTGAAGGAGGAGAAGTAAGCAAAAGTTTAGCAGAAGCAATTCAGAAGAAAACAGAGGAAGCCGAGAGAGTTGCGCAAGACAGTAAGAGAGTTTGTGAAGAAGCCAAGCAGTTAGCAACAGAAGCTAAAGATTCCTCTACCAATGCGCTAACCTCAGTCAATGATGTAAAGAATCTTTCTGAAGAAGTTAAAGGATTAGCAGAAAAAGCGAGTACGGCATCTACAGAGGCGCAAAAGATTTCAGAACAAGCGTTGAGAGAAGCAACTGCTGCGAAAGCCACGGCGGATACAGCGTCCAGTACAGCCACAGATGCCAAGGGGATTTCTGAGGAAGCTAAAACAGTTTCAGAAGAGGCAAAGAACCTTGCCCAGACAAGCAAGAATGCTTGTGATGAAGTCAAGCAAACGATAGGTGATATTAAAAGCGTTGCAGAAACGGCATTATCGACAGCCAATACAGCCAAGCAGAAAGGAGATGAGCTAAGCCAACAAGCCTCAGAAGCATTGACGAAGTCTGGTGAAGCGAAGACCTTATCAGAAGAAGCAAAGGTTAAGGCAGAAAGGGTGGAGATTATTGCGACGGAAGCGAAAAATACAGCAGATAGTGCAACAGCAAAAGCGGCGCAAGCGCAACAGGGTGCAACAGAAGCAACGCGAATAGCCAACGAAGCAAAAGCAGCGGCAGAACGGGCGACGAGTGTTGATAGACAAGCGGTAAGTGCTGGTGCAGAAGCAGTCAAGAGTCTAGCGGAAGAAGCGTTGTCGAAAGCCAATGAAGCGAAAAAGGGAGCAGATAAGGCAGAAACATTAGCTAATGAAAG
>NZ_JBHIQG010000384.1:0-2165 GCF_042196425.1 Bartonella sp. AD328YNZD
ACCCTGTTGCAAAAGAATAAGCACCATAAGCCTCAGGCAATGCATTAGTAAAACCACCAGTACTTCCCCCTATATAACCACCCAAAACTTTACCATTAGTGCTACCCGTGTATCCATCACCAGTCCAAATCACCTGTTCAGTGGTCGTACCATAAGGATGACGACCATTAAACACTTGATCAGTAATAAATCTATTATATTGTTGCTCTGCGGTTATTCGTCGATTATCAGCAATTCCTTGTTGTTGTTTGCCGCCACGACCAACAACGTTGTCTGCACCACAGAAGTCATCATCACCAGAAAAAACAACACTCCCATGACTACCACGCGGATACATAACATTAACACTATTTGTGCTTCTAATTATCTCTCCTGTTATTGAGAGATTCGCCGCAAAAACAGGAGAAACACTCGATAAAAGTGTGGCCATTACCGTACTAAGAGAGATAACTTTAATTAAATTTGGTGTGGAATATTTTTTTTTCATAACAAACTCTCCAATGAAAAAAACTTAAAAACACCTTCAAAACATAAAAAAGACACATTTTAGCATTACTGATCTCTTTGGAACTTAGAGTAGAGAATCATTGCTTAGAGTGTGAACATTTTGAGTCTTTTGTTTTGTTTGTGCTCTCTGTGTTGGGACCTAAATGCTTGTCTTTTTGATTATGTTTTTTGACATAAAGATAACACATTTAGAGTCTAAGGGTTTTAGTGTGTTGTTTTTTCCTAACTAAAAAGAGGCTTTGTATATTTAATATTACTTTTTACTTGGTAGTAGTTACTATAAAATCCTTTAAACTAGGTTTAGTATGTGTTTTCCTAATTATAGACTTTATTTTTATTAGAAAGCATTGTTTTGTTAATAATAAGTAAAGTAAAAAGAAATTGTAATATTTACAGAATATAGTTTTCCTTGGATAATTGAATTTTTAGTTAGACTTTTTCTTTTTAATATATCGTGTAATGATATAGGCGTGGTCTTGTGATGCACCTCTTATCTCTACCACTGCTTATCCCCTTTTGAAAGTTATTTCATCAAAATGAGTCTTACCAATATACATTTTCGTACCATTATAGACTGTTCAAGAAAATGGCAATATAAAAATATAACTTTTTAGCAATATGGATTCTACTGTGATCTTTTTTCAACAAAATATAGAAAAACCTTCTATAAAACCTCAAAATTTATAGTGTCATCAAATATTATGCTTATCTCTAGATAAATACTGTGAATCTGTAAAAAAATATTCACACTCATTTTAATAAAATAAGAACAAATGTCGTTAAAAGAATCCCTTGCTATCATCAACGCAGCTTTAATCTTAAGCCAACACCTCTTCTCTAATCTCCGCAGAACTTGTTGCGGATATATTAGAGCAAATGAAGCCATCCTCTGATATATAACCTAGTACCAAGAGCAAATGCGGACTGATTGAGCCATATACCACTACCAAATGCAACACTTAACTTTCCTAGTGTATCGTTATAACGCAAACCTGCCACTGCCAAACCAACAGTCGCTGCTTGTCTTGCCTCTTTCCGAACATCTTCAATGGCATAACTAAACATTTCAAATTTCATATCGGTGGAGGATTACGATTCGTTAACACCATTATTCATCGCATTATCCTTGGATTCAGAAAAGTATTTATCTACATTTTTTTTGCATCATCAAAAACTGTCTTATCCGCTGCTTACTGTCATGTAACAACCAACTACCCCCCTCCACGAATTCTGTCAAATTTGCGTAAAACACACCACTCTTCATACATTTTCTCTTTTTTTATTTTCAATATTAATGCTGACTTTGTTATTTGTGAGAGCCGTTCTTTTAATCGTGTAACTCTTTTCGCCCCTGTCTCGTATAGACAGGAGCGTTTTTGAAAATAATCGTAGTGAATTTTATTAATTTAGAGTTAAGCTTAATCCTACACCGACACCCCAGTGCCCTCCGGCATTTGTCACAGATAGACTAGAGCGGATATTTCCATCTTCAGATGTATAACCAGCACCAAGAGCAAATGCGGACTGATTGAGCCATATACCACTACCAAATGCAACACTTAACTTTCCTGGTGCATCATTGTAACGTAAGTTGGACACCGCTAGACCAATAGCAGCAGCTTGTCTTGCTTCTTTCCGAACATCCTGAATAGCATAAT
>NZ_JBHIQG010000385.1:0-2158 GCF_042196425.1 Bartonella sp. AD328YNZD
ATATATGTTTTTTCCGTTGTTGAGAGGGAGAATCGAATATCTGAAGATCTGATTTTGGCATCATTTTTTTCAAAGTTCATTTGAGGGCTTTTATTATCATCCAAAAGTTTACGGCATGTTTCTTTCTGATCCGTTAAAATCCATGATGTAAGATGTAGTAAATGAATAAGTACCAAGAGTATTGGGCAATGATAATAAATTGTGAAAAGAGAGAAATGCTGTTTTTAAAATTGATGTTTTTTTATTTTAAAGTTTATTGCTTCTTTTTTCTGATTTGTCTTATTATGCCGTTTATACTATATCACCTTTTATAATGATATTTGGCTCAAGTAAAACTTTACGCATGTAGTATTTTTTATTCGTCGTATGATGAAAATTTTTAAGCAGGTTTTAGTTTGTCGAGTCTCGTAAAGTAGATCAATGGTCAGCAGCGGCTTTCGTGTTAACCAATCGCGTAAACGAGAATGAAGCCGATGAGAAAGGCTTTAAGTCTCGTTTCTCTCATATGTTGTGATAGGGAATTAACATTAAGGAGGCCGCGATTGATTACAGACAAAAGAAATCATTATGAGAAAGCAGGCGACCTTGTTTCATAATTTCTAATGCTTTTGATGATAAAGGCACAACTTTGTTGTCGTATCACGGTAGCTCTTGCATATTCTCAAGCTAAGAACTGTCTATATATCTTCATTTATCTTTCACAAATAAACGCATATATATAAAGCAAAGGGAAGCCAGTCCTGTAAGGATAAGCAAACGCAAAGACAATGGTATCATTGTTTTTTTTGATAGAAGGATTGGATAAAAGTTGAGGCATTTCTCCATTCCATTTTCGGTCTATTCGTGACTTTATGGCGTTATTCTTCTCATGTGTTGTTATTTGTAAATCAACATCCAATTCTAACGCAGGAGCATGTTTGAGACTAAGATTGAGACGGATAAGAGCTCTATTAGCTGTTTCTACCTTTGTTATCAAATGAGAGCGAGTGTATTGCGTATCTCTTGTTTGGGTAATTTCTAAAACCGATCTACATACTCATTATGGGAAAATATGAGGTTATAAAGGAGGAAATCCGTCTAGCGTACTCATATCTTTTAAATTCGACTTTGCTACTTTCAAAAGTGTCCAAAGTAATATCTCTTAAATAATGAAAATGAAGATGATGCACTGCCTCGGGTTTTTGTTTTTCTTGTTTTTTGAATAGGATAACATCCTTTATGTAAAAAATAGAAGCTCCAAACGGAATATACTTGTTTTGCTAATTTATGTGCTTGTTAAAAAAACATTTATGAATTCTCCCCATATCTATTTCACGATGGTATTCGTGAATGGTATAACGTAAAGTCCATGAAATATAATTACCTTTATATTTAATAAACTTCATTCACTTGAGTTGATTCAAAATGTTATTATGACCTTTGTATTTAAAGGGTTCATAAGAAGCATTTTTATTCCTTTTTTCCATTTCTTTTATTCAGATGCTTGTGTTGGGCAAGCAAATGGTTTTGATTGCTCCACAGTATGAACAAGCTGGAATGTGAGAGAATCTGATGATATTTTGGGCTTTTATTACAAGGTGTAAAGCGATATAAATATCTTTTAAATCGGTGTATTACTATATTGTAAAACGCTTTTTTTCAGAATTCGTCAATACTTGAGATATCATAGGGATAGAGGCTTGATAACAGTGGGCTTGTAGAGGGAAATTGCTTGGAAATTTTTTATTTTTTACGCGTTATTTCTTCATTATTTTGCAAAGGGCGTGCTTCTGAAGCAAGCATAATGGGAACGCCATCACGAATAGGATAGGCAAGTTTGGCTTTGTAAGAAACGAGCTCTTGTGTTTTTGGGTTGAAAGAGAGCGTGCCTTTTGTCATTGGGCAGACGAGCAATTCAAGCATTTTGGAATCTGTGGTCATTTTTTTCATGTTTGGACGTCCATTAGTTTAAACGGTAATCTGTTCCTGTTTGCTTCATGAGTGAGCGTTCTGTTAATGCAAGAAGAGTTTGGGCGCGACTTCTGATATCTGGAGCTTCAAGGAGAGCTTGTTTTTCTGCGGGTGTAAAGGGAATAAGAGCTGAAAAAGCATTAACCAATATAGGTGTAGGGGCTTCTATGATACTGCTCCAATTATATTCCATTTCATGGATGGTTAG
>NZ_JBHIQG010000386.1:0-2144 GCF_042196425.1 Bartonella sp. AD328YNZD
GTGGGATTCTCTCATTTCAAATCTGTTTATCTTGAATCAATCAAAATCACTTGCTTGCACACTACAAGCGGGGTTGGCGTGTGGGTAAAAACTATAGAAGAAAGAACTAAAAATGGCTCTTATGAACCGTCTTAAGAGCCAAGGGCTGTCGCAATATTGGGGGCTGGCAAATAAATGGTGCTGGCTTGTTACTTCATAAAGAGCAAGCCGGCATCGTCATACACTTTAGCTCCCAATGTTGCGACAGCTTTTAGCTCGGTTCATTATAGGTATGGCATTTTATTGTACAGTTTGACGTCACGCATTCCGCTTGTGGAGGTGTAAGACAGTATTCTTATGATATTTACGCGCATTTAGCGTTGTTACAGCTTTTGCATTTAGAGGTGGATTTGATGTAACGAATTATCTTTTGTGCTGTAATTGCAGGGGGAAGGTTTAAGGGTGGGAGTGCATAAATGAAAGAGATATTATCATATCAAATTGTTTGATCACGCATGAAAATTGATACTTTATGAAGGGGCATTTATCGCCTTGTAACTGGCTTTATATTTTGCATGAAAGCCCAAAATTCAGTAGGATTCCTCTCACTTCAAAACTTCTTATCTTAAATCAATTCAAATCATTTTCTTGTGTATCACAAGGAGGGGTGTGGTTGTGAGGCACTTAAAAAGTGTGGTAAGTTGCAGTGTGAGGGGAGTATAATCTCTGTGTAGTGAAGGAGATTGCTCTTAGCGTTTTGAAAAAGAATAAAAAATTAAGTTTCGTAGAAAAAGGCGGGGAATATATGGAAATTGATGAAAGTTTAGAATGGCTTTTACGTTCTCAAAAACTAACCATACTGCAGGCAGCGTTATTGATAGCGGGCTTGAATCCACTCGTATGTAAATTTCCCGGCGAATATAGCCCTGAAGACAGTGATATTTACGAAGGAGAGGAGCGAGTACCGTTTGATAAAATTGCTTTGTTCCGAGCTGTTTATAATGAGATAGTAAGAGTAGTAGAAGAGGGAAAATTAAGGGTAGAATGGTACTATCATCGTGATTTTTGGGGGGGGCGTTGGCACGAGAATCCTATTGTTCAAGATTCTTCTGTTTCCCTAGATAATTTAAAAGAATGGCTTTTATTGTGTGGTAAGAGACCTAAAGTTTTTTTTCCTGAGGATGATTCTCGTGACGTTAAGGACCAAAAATATGCGTTTCAAGATCCAACGCATCCACGCTATGCCCCAAAGCTTGCTGCTATTGTTGCGGCTTGGGAAGCGGTGAGTGAGGCTGAGGGTGGTAAAACTGTTAAAGGAACGCTTATAAAGTGGCTGCAACAGAATGCTGATCAATATGATTTACGCAATAAGAAAAATGGTAAGTTAAAAGAGGATGTTATTGAGCAGCTTGCAAGTATTGCCAATTGGGAACCTACCGGAGGGGCGCCTAAGACACCTGCCAATTAATTTTATCAAAAGAAAAAAAATAAAAAGATCACTAAAATTGTGCTGCTTTTTTTGATAATTTTGAAGATAATCTCTTTTTCTGGGGGAGATTTTTACTTTTCTTCCCTAGATTATAAGTAATTGTTTTTTAATGAAAATAATTTTTATAGTGTTCCTCTGACTGTTCAGGCGGGGAAAAATAGACATTTTGGGGCAGTAAAATTTACCCTGTAGTTTTCGTAACTTACCTCTCTATTTTTGTTTGATTTTTTTGGGCACTTTTAAAATCCAAATCAACTGAAATGGATTTTAATATGAAAAAAAGAAAGTCTTTTTTTACGGTGCGTGGAAGTGCAAAAAATTCTCAAGTCAATGCACCGATATTGGAGCAGCCTGTTGCCGATGAGGTGGTGCGTAAATCGTTTAGAATAGGTGTATTGTCGTGTTGGTTAAAGTTTGAACTTACCCTTGTTATGGAAAAGGTCAAAGCTGAGCGTCATGTGCGCTCTCCATAAAGAAATCTTGTCATCTATGAGCGAGTGAGGATTTCTCTTGAAAAATTTGCATAATAGTAAAACTAGTTAGCAAAACCTGTTCTATGGCGCAACAAAAAGGATGTCATAAATGATTATCTCATCATCAATATGCTCTAAGAATAACCCTTGCGTGGCGAAAGTCTATGGCGTAGTCGCTATAGATTTTTGCTCCGTGTGTGATG
>NZ_JBHIQG010000387.1:0-2142 GCF_042196425.1 Bartonella sp. AD328YNZD
TATGAGTTTGAAATGAAAAAATCTTACAATATCCAAGGATATTATTGAACATGGCAATAATAAACTATTATTATAAATCAATTCATTGATAACAAAAACCTATAAGGATCACATCAATATCTCGTTTATTCTATAAAAGATATTGTTACTTATTGGCACTAGCAACTTTCTTACAAATGAAATATACGACAATAAAAAGATTAAAAATATAACAGGCCTTTTGTTTACCGTTTTATTCAACTAAAATATTTTTATGCTTATCCTTGCTATAGATACTGCTTCAATTTATTGTGCTGTTGCACTTGTTCGCCATAAATCTGTTATTGCGCGTATTAATGAGCGCATGAACAAAGGGCATGCTGAAAAACTTATTGGGCAAATTACACAAATAATGGCACAAGCCAATATGACGCTTGATCAAGTTGAGCGTATTGCTGTCAATGTTGGACCTGGATCGTTTACTGGTGCACGTGTCGGTGTTGCAACAGCGCGCGCTTTGGCATTAGCACTTGAAATACCAGCTGTTGGAGTGAGTGCTCTTGAAGCGTTAGCTGCGCAAATAACAACCAATACAAAGAGTACATCAGCAATTACTGTTGTCATTGAAGCAGGGAGAGATATGTTTTACCATCAAAATTTTCATCAGGATCTTATCCCTTTGGGAGCGCCGGGATTAAAAACAGTTGAAAATATCATCGAAGATTTGCCTCCAAAAACCCAACTAACTGGCCCAGCTGCTGATGTCATTGTGCAGCATATGAAAAACCATAAAATAAACGAAAAAATTGTCCTAGAAAAAATCCCCTGCGAAGCGGCTGATATTGTAAACTATGCTTATCTTGCTGCAAACAAACAACCACAAAATTCACCTCGCCCACTCTATCTACGCAGTGCTGATGCAAAACAACAAACTGATTTTGCTTTACCACGAAAAAAATAATGTCCAAATTTTCATTAACAAAAAAAGATTTTGAGATTGCTCCGCTACAAGTTCATGATAGTGCGGCTCTTCATCAAATTCATCAATATTGTTTTACCCTTGCTTGGAAAAAACAAGCTTTTGATAATTTCTTAACAGATCATTCTATCTTCGGGTACAAAGTTTTTCTCATTGATCGCCCTGATCAAATTTTAGGCTTTTGTCTCTGCCGTCTCATCCTTGATGAAGCAGAAATCATCACAATTGCTGTCCACCCTCATTATCGTCAACAAGGAATTGGTACCCTGCTTGTCGATCGTACCGTTTGCCATCTTCACAACAAGCGCGCTATAAAATTATTCTTGGAAGTAGAAACAACAAATCTTTCTGCTTTGAACCTTTATCAACGCTTCGAATTTCAAAAAATTTCTAAACGTCTTGCTTACTACCCATCAAAAAATGGTCGCGGTGATGCAATTATCATGCAAAAAACTTTTAAGCAAATAGATTGAGATTTGTGTAAAAAACATTTAGACATGCACTATGAATAAAGTAAATTCTAAAAATACGCCTCCTGTTACTCCTAAAAAGGTTTTTATCAAAACTTATGGATGTCAAATGAATGTTTATGATAGCCAACGTATGACTGATAGTCTCAGTTCACAAGGCTATGTGACAACACACACTCCCGATGATGCCGATCTTATTCTTGTTAACACCTGTCATATTCGTGAAAAAGCAGCAGAAAAACTTTATTCTGATCTTGGTCGTTTGCGCATTATGCGTCAAGAACGCACACCTGATAAACCCTTGACAGTTGGTGTAACGGGTTGTGTTGCACAAGCTGAGGGAAGTGAAATCTTGCGCCGTGCGCCAACAGTGGATCTTGTTATTGGTCCACAAATGTATCATCGCCTGCCAGAATTGTTAGAAAAAGCCAAACAAGGAAAAAAGATTATCGAAACAGACTATGCTGTTGAAGATAAATTTGCTCATTTGCCGCCTCATAATAAACATGCAGTAAGAAAACGGGGTGTTAGCGCATTTTTAACAGTACAAGAAGGGTGCGACAAATTTTGCACTTTTTGTGTTGTTCCCTATACGCGGGGTGCTGAAATATCACGGTCCGTCGAGCAAATTACCGAGGAAGCCCGCCAGCTTATTGAAGCAGGTGTTAAAGAGATTACGCTGCTTGGACAAAATGTCAATGGTTGGCATGGACA
>NZ_JBHIQG010000388.1:0-2132 GCF_042196425.1 Bartonella sp. AD328YNZD
ATAACATCTACTCAAGATTTACATTCATAGATGTTAAAAGAAAAAATATTACGTATTTGATATTCTCGTTCACAATAGAAATGATGGAGTGGTATTATAAGATAAGACATTAACTCACTATAATTAAGTCTTTGATATTCATACTGAATCAATTAAAATCGTTTTCTTGAAAGTTACAAAGAGGAGTGGTGTGTGAGTAAAATTGATTGAAAAAAGGAATAAAAATGTTCCTTATGAAACCTCTCAAATGCAAAGGATTGCAACATTGGGGAGATGTTAAATAATATAAGGGTTCTGGCTTGTACTTTTATTAAACATAAAGATGGTAGTGCACAATGGACTTATACCTCAGCGGCAGTATGTATACACTTTACAAGTGATGTGATGAAATAGAGTTAAAAATATTTCGTGTAAAAGCATGTAAATGTAAAACTTAAGTGTATTGTGTTTAGAGTGTTCTGTTTTGTATGAAGGGGGAGACGTCATTGAATCAATATTTTATAATTTTCATAAACAATATTCTTGCTCTAAATTTCTCATTATAATTCATTGCACGATCTATATGCTTTATTTTCCTTTTTTGCCGTTGCAAATTTTAATGATTCAACTTCGTAATTTTAGAACAGACGGAGCTATCCTAAAATTCTTACAGGCAAGTTTGAACGAATGATTATAATTATACATTCAGATTATCTTAAACGAAGAAAATATTTTCATCCCCAATAAATATGAAAAACTCCTGCTATGAAAACTGATAAATCCTCAATCTCTTTGTTGTTTATATGTCAATAAATTAAACGCAAAGGAAAATTCTTTGTCGTTCTTAGGATATTTTTCGTTTCCGAGCTTGATTTTTCATTCCAAATCGACAATATGAACTCGGGAGGTTGGTGGTGGACGAACTACTCGCCAACTGGGTCAGGTCTGGAAAGAAGCAGCCCCAACGAGTTCTGGTACGGGTCATTGTTCCAACCTCCTATTTTGCTGAAGAAATTATTTTTTATGCTGTCTTTTAGCGAGGTATTTTTAATCTTCAGAGCGGCGTTTGTATGCAGCAAATAAAGGGATTTTGTTGTTTTTAAACAAATTGTCCCATAAATAATTTGATTAAGAAAAAATCCTTTTATATGAGACTACAGTATTGATCTATGCTTTTGTATTATCAAAATGTACGCATAAAGAACTTCGAAGTTGGAAATATTCATGGAAAATTTACCGGTAGAAACAGCCTATCGTGTTCTTGCTCGTAAATATCGACCCCAAAACTTCTCTGACCTCATTGGTCAGGAAGCTATGGTGCGTACTCTCACCAACGCCTTTGAAAAAGGTCGTATTGCACAAGCGTGGATGTTAACAGGGATTCGTGGCGTAGGTAAAACCACAACAGCACGTATTTTGGCACGTGCGCTTAATTATAAAACAAAAGATATTGACCAACCAACAACTGTATTGGACTCTCTTGGTGAACATTGCACACAAATTATCGAAGGACGCCATATTGATGTTATAGAAATGGATGCCGCTTCTCATACGGGCATTGATGATATTCGTGAAATTATTGAACAAATACGCTATCGTCCTGTTTCTGCACGCTATAAGGTTTATATTATAGATGAAGTACATATGCTCTCAACACAAGCCTTTAATGGTTTATTGAAAACCCTTGAAGAACCACCGTCGCATGTAAAATTTATTTTTGCCACAACAGAAATTCGCAAAGTTCCTATTACAATTCTTTCGCGTTGCCAACGTTTTGATTTGCGACGTATTGAATCAAAAGCTTTGAGTGCACATTTGCGCCAAATTGCGAAATATGAAAAGGTAGAAGTAGAAGATCAAGCACTCTCTATTATTGCCCGTGCTGCAGAAGGATCTGCACGTGATGCATTATCCATTTTTGATCAAGCGATTGCCCATAGCAATGGCAATGTTAACGCTATTGCGGTGCGTACAATGTTAGGGTTAGCTGATCAAGCACGTATTATTGATCTTTTTGAATTTATCATGAAGGGCGATGTTGTCAATGCGTTACATGAATTACGCAGTCAATATGAAGCAGGTGCTGATCCTCTTACTATATTGACAGAACTAGCCGATTTTAATCATCTGGTCACACGTTTACGTTTTACACC
>NZ_JBHIQG010000389.1:0-2115 GCF_042196425.1 Bartonella sp. AD328YNZD
ATATTAATTTTTCCAATGGTTTCAATTTTTATAATATATTGCTTTATAAGAACAACTGATTATTCTACATTTAAATTGTCCTCCTGAATATCGTAAATTCTTCTTATTTTAAATGAATCAAAATCAATTCACTTGCATCCGTCATAATGCAGCAGCATGTTTGAGACAACGATTAAACGGAATGAGAGCTTTGTAAGCAGCGCCAGCTTTTGTATGCCAAATAAGAGCAAGAATATTGTGTATCTCTGTTTATGTAATCTCTGAAACGGAAATACAGCCTAATTGTGGGAGAATTAAAGCCGTAAAGATAAAAACCATTTGCCACCTTTGCCATCATTCTTTAATTCGGTTTTACGACTTTCAAAAGTCTCTAGAGCAATATCTTTTAAATAATGGAGATTGTGCTTATTATCTCACGCTTTTGTTTATTGCGTTCTTTAATAGGATCACGCCCCTCACGTAAAACAGAAGCGCCATTAGGGTGCACATTCACAAGCTTGTTTTAAAGAGACATCTGCCTCCCAAATCCATTTCACAACGATACCTCGTGAATGGTATAACGATAAATCTCCCATGAAATAATAAAAAATCTATTGAGCACCCCCATCTTTACACTTGTGAAGAAACAAGCCGGCACCATCACACACTTTGCCAGCTCGTAGATGTTTGAGACAGCCCCTAGTACTTAAGACAGTTCATAAGAGCCATTTTGAGTCCTTTCTTCTATAATTTTTATCCACACACTCATCCCGTTTGTTATGTGCAAGTAGTGATTTTGATTGATTCAACATACAACAAGTTTGAAATGAAAGAATCTTATGATATGCGGGATTCTCATTCAATATGCAAAACAATGAATTATCATTATAAATCAATGCTTTTATATAGCAAGATTGGCGTGTGAGAAAAAACTTGAAGAAAGGAAACAAGAGAACACCTCTTTGAACCTCTCAAGTATCAAGAGCTACCGTAAATCACAACATCAGTAAAATGAACAACTTAAGAAACAAATTTGCATCCTTGAAGGATGATATATAATTAATTAATATCTTCAATTTCTTTATCTTGTCCATAAATGCGTCGAGCAAGCGCTGCTTCTATAAATACATCTAAGTTACCATTAAGTACGGATTGTGGATCAGTATTTTCAACACCTGTGCGCAAGTCTTTTACAAGTTGATAAGGTTGAAGAACATAAGATCTAATTTGGTGTCCCCAGCCAATTTCTGTTTTAGAAGATTCAACAGCATTCGTTTCTTCTTCCCTTTTTTTGAGTTCTTCTTCATAAAGACGTGCACGTAACATCGACCAAGCCGTAGCGCGATTTTTATGCTGAGAACGCTCAGTTTGACATTGAACAACAATACCCGTTTTTATATGTGTGATGCGAACAGCAGAATCTGTCGTATTAACATGTTGCCCTCCTGCTCCTGATGCACGATATGTATCAATCCGCACATCTGCCTCTGAAACATCAACTTCAATATTGTCATCAATAACCGGATAAACCCAAATGCTCGCAAAAGAGGTATGGCGCTTTGCATTCGAATCGAATGGAGAAATCCGCACCAAGCGATGAACGCCTGATTCTGTCTTTAACAGTCCATAAGCATTATGCCCTTTTACAAGAATAGTCGCTGACTTTATTCCTGCTTCTTCTCCATCATGAATTTCTAAAACTTCAACCTTCATTTCATGCTGTTCAGCCCAGCGCATATACATGCGTAAGAGCATAGAAGCCCAATCTTGGCTCTCAGTTCCCCCTGCTCCAGCATGAATTTCTAAATAGGTATCATTTGGATCCGCCTCTCCTGAAAGAAGCACATCAATTTGCCTTTTATCTATTTCGCTTTTAAGATTACGTATTGAATTTTCTGCTTCAGCGATAATTTCAACATTACTTTCTTCTTCGCCCATCGCAATAAGCTCAATGCATTCTTCAAGTGTTTTTGTAAATGATAAAAGACCATTGATTGAATCATCAAGACGTTGACGCTCACGCATCATATCCTGTGCTCGTTGCGCATCATCCCATAATGATGGATCTTCCGCTTTTTGATTAAGATATTCGAGACGTTTTAGTGATTGATCCCAGTCAAAGATGCCCCCTTAGCA
>NZ_JBHIQG010000390.1:0-2097 GCF_042196425.1 Bartonella sp. AD328YNZD
AGGCATTTCCAAAATATGAGGTCTAGAAGAAAATGATACTTTAACAAAAGATACCCATAAAACAAGTCGATGAAGGTTTGTTTATGGAGGTTGTCCCCAGAGCTTGGTTATCATCTCTTGCTAATCCAGAATACTCTACAGCATTATCCAAAAATACTATCAATAGAATTCCCAAGAATGCTAATATATTGATTAATAATGATAATTCACTATTTTTGTATGTTGAATGAGAGTCCCTAATGGTATAAATTTTTCTCTTTTTTGAAGCAATCAGAACCATGTCGCTTGCGCGTTACACGCCGAGAGAGCCCGTGTGGAGTGAATTTATATGAGATAAGGACTAAAAGTGCTTCTCATGAATCGTCTCAAGGGTCAAAAGCTTTTGTCCGTAATATTCAGGGTTAGCAAAGTGTGTGATGGTGCTGGTATATCTCTTCAACCTATTGCTGGAAAGTTTTGCGTTTTATGGCGTTGTTTGCCTAAAAGAACGCGTGCTTTTGTTGTTGCCTGTAAATCAACATCCAACTCTAAGGCAGCCGTATGTTTGAGACAAAGATTAAGAGTTCTATAAATCAATGTGTTGTCACTAAAAGGAATGACACGTTAGAGATCTAAATCATGGGTTGTGGATAAGATTTTTTTAGATACTACCGATAAGTATACCCGTGGCAAAAACCAAGGCACCTCCAATGATGACCTGTAAAGAAGCGCGCCAAAAGGGAGTTGACATGAATTTGTTCTGAATCCAGACGATGGCGCCTAGTTCGAAAAAAACAATGATAAAAGCAATAATTGTCGCTACATAAAAAGAGTTGATTAAATAGGGAAGCGTATGGCCTAATCCTCCTAATGTGGTCATAATGCCGCTGGCAAGGCCTCTTTTTAATGGCGAACCACGTCCTGATAATTTGCCGTCATCATGGGCTGCTTCTGTGAAACCCATCGAAAGTCCTGCACCAATTGAAGCTGAGAGTCCTATCAAAAAAGTTTGATGCGTGTCTCCCGTGGCAAAAGCTGCGGCAAAAATGGGGGCAAGGGTGGAAACAGAGCCATCCATTAACCCTGCTAGACCTGGTTGAATCCAAGTCAAAAGTGTTTGTCTTTGCGTTTTCGAAGGTTTTTTTATGGTGTGATTTGCCGCTGTTGTTTTTTGGGAGGGATGGCGGCTCTTGCCTTTCACAAGAGAAGTTTTGTCACATAATGAACCGATAGTGTTTGCACGATTATGGCAAGAAAGGCACAAAAGTTGCTTATAATTTTTAAGCTCTTGAAGCCCCATGGCGGTAAAAACCGCGGCTTCCCTAGAGGAATAAGGTTCTAGAGCTTTTGCATATTTTAAATAGAGCGCCGCATGTTGCTCTTTTATTTTGAGTGCGCGAAGCATCATTGTTTGTGCTGAACGAAAGGACAGAGCTTTACGTTGTACAAATGAAAAAAACGATCTCAACATTTTCTGTTCCTCTGCACTTTAGAATAATTCTAAAACATAAGAAAAATAAACCGAAAGTCAATCTAAAAGTTCAAAACTGAAAAATTGCAAAAAGGTTGCAGTAAAAAAATGCTGGGGTGCTATGAAAGTAAAGCTGGCAAATAAATTCAAGTACAGGAAGATTTATTAAGTGGGAGATTTATTAAGTGGGGTCGAGAGGGGGGCGTGAAAGCATTGAGAGAAAATATGCTTTATTATGCTAAAGGGACGTTTTCAATGGAGCATTCTAATGTATTTTGAATATATGGAAATAAGCGGGCACGATCATTCATTTGACGGGTTCAAAAGACGATAATAATCTTTGGAATTTGAAATAATTCTTTAAAAGAGACTTTTTTCAAGGGACAAATGCCTATTTCATGAGGGCGTCCGTGAAGAGTATAAAAGAGTAAAACAGTAAAGCCTTCATACAATAATATACACTAAATAATATAAACTCCATTGAGTCTTTCCATCTTTACGCTGCATAAAAGATATTGATTTATAATGATAATCTAGCGTTATTCATATTGAATTAGCCTCCCGAATAACGTGGGATTCTCTCATTTCAAATCTGTTTATCTTGAATCAATCAAAATCACTTGCTTGCACACTACAAGCGGGGTTGG
>NZ_JBHIQG010000391.1:0-2091 GCF_042196425.1 Bartonella sp. AD328YNZD
CGAACTTCAAAACCCGCACGTTCACGAGTCAAACCACCTGGACCAAGAGCAGAAAGACGGCGTTTATGGGTAATTTCTGACAATGGATTGGTTTGATCCATAAACTGAGACAATTGTGAAGACCCAAAAAATTCACGGACCGCTGCTGCCGCAGGCTTTGCATTAATCAAATCCTGTGGCATAACTGTATCAATTTCAACCGATGACATACGCTCTTTTATCGCACGCTCCATACGAAGAAGACCAATGCGATATTGATTTTCCATCAACTCCCCGACGGAACGAACACGACGGTTGCCAAGATTATCAATATCATCAATTTCACCACGTCCATCACGCAATTCAACCAACATCTTAACAACAGCAATAATATCCTCTTGGCGTAAAATGCGAACTGTGTCTGGACAATCAAGATCCATACGTAAATTCATCTTAACACGCCCGACAGCGGAAAGATCATAACGCTCTGGATCAAAAAACAATGAATGGAACATTGCTTCTGCTGTATCGATTGTTGGTGGTTCACCTGGACGCATCACCCGGTAAATATCAAATAACGCATCCTGCCGACTTTCATTTTTATCTACCTTCAAAGTATTGCGGATGTAAGCGCCAATATTCATGTGATCAATATCAAGAATATTGACTTGATCAGCACTAACATCGAGCAGAATTTTTAATACTTTTTCGTCAATTTCATCACCAGCTTCAAGGTAGATTTCACCTGTTTCGTAATTGACGATATCTTCGGCTAGATAACAACCTAATAAATCATCTTCACTAACTTTAACCGCTTTAAGTCCTTTTTCTACCAAAGACTTTGCAGTACGAACTGTTAATTTTTTACCAGCCTCCGCAACGACTTCACCACTATCTGCATCTATAAGATCAGAAATGAGCTTCATTCCTTTAAAGCGATCCACAGAATAAGGAACACGCCATCCTTCTCCATCACGCTCATAAGTCACTTTATCATAAAACGTCGATAAAATATCCGACGCATCCATACCTAATGCCATCAAAAGACTAGTAACAGGAATCTTGCGCCGTCGATCAATACGCGCATAAATGATATCTTTAGCATCAAACTCAATGTCAAGCCAAGAACCACGATATGGAATAACACGAGCAGCAAAAAGAAGCTTTCCTGATGAATGGGACTTTCCTTTATCATGGTCAAAAAAGACACCAGGAGAACGATGCATCTGAGAAACAATAACACGCTCCGTACCATTAACAATAAAGGTACCATTCGTCGTCATTAAAGGCATATCGCCCATATAAACGCCTTGCTCTTTAATATCTTTGATATCTTTGGAGCCAGTATCCTCATCAACATCAAAAACAATCAAACGCAATATGACCTTTAATGGGGCAGCATAAGTTAAATCACGTTGACGGCACTCTTCAACATCAAATTTTGGTAAATCAAATTCATAACCTACAAACTCAAGCATAGCTGTCCCGGAAAAATCTGAAATAGGAAAAACCGATTTAAAAACAGCTTGCAAACCTTCATCTGGTCGCCCACCTTTCGGTTCCTCAACCATGAGAAATTGATCGTATGAGGCTTTTTGAACCTCAATAAGATTCGGCATTTCTGCTACTTCAGGAATCTTACCAAAAAATTTCCGTACGCGCTTACGACCATTGAATTGAGACATCATTGCGTGAGTCTGAGCCATCGTCGCTCCTTGATCTTTACTGTTCAAGGTAGACCAACCTTGAAAGCCTTATACCATTAACCTGCATATGCAGACCAGTTCACTTGACACTCATAATGAGCATCATTAACTTTCCCCACCAACATAAGCCATTTATCTCTTTGACTCTATGATGAAGGGGGAAGTAATCAAAACCTATCCCTTTCATGTTACGAAACCATTGGGAAAAGGTTTTTTACTCATTATTTTCCCTCTTTGTATTAAGAGAAAGAAAATCGGCGAACATAAATGTTCGCCGATAAAATTAAATTTACTTAAGTTCAACTTTAGCACCAGCAGCTTCAAGTTGAGATTTAATTTTCTCTGCCTCTTCTTTAGAAGCACCTTCTTTAATAGGCTTGGGTGCTCCTTCAACCAGATCTTTAGC
>NZ_JBHIQG010000392.1:0-2090 GCF_042196425.1 Bartonella sp. AD328YNZD
GCTAAAGATCTGGTTGAAGGAGCACCCAAGCCTATTAAAGAAGGTGCTTCTAAAGAAGAGGCAGAGAAAATTAAATCCCAACTTGAAGCTGCTGGTGCTAAAGTTGAACTTAAGTAAATTTAATTTTATTGGCGAACATTTATGTTCGCCGATTTTCTTTCTTTTAATAAAGAAAGAAAATCGTGAGTAGAAAACCTTGTCCCAACGGTTTTGTCACAATAATGGGATAGGTTTTGATTACTCATCCTGTCATCATAGAGTCAAAGAGATAAATGGCTTATGTTGGTGGGGAAAGTTAATGATGCTCATTATTGGGTGTCAAGTGAACTGGTCTGCATATGCAGGTTAATGATATAAGGCTTTCAAGGTTGGTCTACCTTGAACAGTAAAGATCAAGGAGCGATGATGGCTCAGACTCTTGCAATGATGTCTCAATTCAATGGTCGTAAGCGGGTACGTAAATTTTTTGGTAAGATTCCTGAAGTGGCAGAAATGCCGAATCTTATTGAGGTTCAAAAAGCGTCATATGATCAGTTTCTCATGGTTGAGGAACCGGAAGGTGGGCGACCAGATGAAGGTTTGCAGGCTGTTTTTAAATCGGTATTTCCTATTTCAGATTTCTCCGGTACAGCTATGCTTGAGTTTGTTGGTTATGAATTTGATTTACCGAAATTTGATGTTGAAGAATGTCGCCAACGTGATTTAACTTATGCTGCACCATTAAAGGTCATATTACGTTTGATTGTTTTTGATGTTGATGAGGATACTGGCTCCAAAGATATCAAAGACATTAAAGAGCAGGGCGTTTATATGGGCGATATGCCTTTAATGACGACGAATGGTACCTTTATCGTTAATGGTACAGAGCGTGTTATTGTTTCCCAGATGCATCGTTCTCCTGGTGTCTTTTTTGATCATGATAAAGGGAAGTCGCATTCATCGGGAAAGCTTCTTTTTGCTGCTCGTGTTATTCCATATCGTGGTTCTTGGCTTGACATTGAGTTTGATGCTAAAGATATCATTTATGCGCGTATTGATCGACGGCGCAAGATTCCTGTTACCAGTCTTTTGATGGCATTAGGTATGGATGCGTCGGATATTTTGTCAACGTTTTATGATAAAGTGACTTATGAGCGTGATGGACAAGGATGGCGTGTTCCTTATTCTGTTGATCGCTTTAAAGGAATGAAGCTTATTTCTGATCTTATCGATGCAGATAGTGGTGAAGTTGTTGCTGAGGCTGGTAAAAAGCTAACAGTTCGTACTGCGAAGTCTTTAGAAGAAAAAGGTCTCAAGGCGGTTAAAGTTAGCGAAGATGATTTATTAGGTTGTTATCTGGCCGAAGATATCGTCAATTACGAAACAGGTGAAATCTACCTTGAAGCTGGTGATGAAATTGACGAAAAAGTATTGAAAATTTTGCTTGATGTCAGTGCTGATCAAATCAATATTCTTGATATTGATCACATGAATATTGGAGCATATATCCGCAACACTTTAAAGGTGGATAAAAATGAAAGTCGGCAGGATGCGTTGTTTGATATTTACCGAGTAATGCGTCCAGGAGAGCCTCCAACAATCGATACAGCAGAAGCAATGTTCCATTCTTTGTTTTTTGATCCAGAGCGTTATGATCTTTCAGCTGTTGGACGTGTTAAGATGAATTTGCGTATGGATCTTGATTGTCCAGATACAGTTCGCATTTTACGTCAAGAGGATATTCTTGCTGTTGTTAAGATGTTGGTTGAATTGCGTGATGGTCGTGGTGAAATTGATGATATTGATAATCTTGGCAATCGTCGCGTTCGTTCCGTTGGGGAGTTGATGGAAAATCAATATCGCGTTGGTCTTCTTCGTATGGAACGTGCGATAAAAGAGCGTATGTCATCGGTTGAAATTGATACAGTTATGCCGCAGGATTTGATCAATGCAAAGCCTGCAGCAGCAGCAGTTCGTGAGTTTTTTGGGTCTTCACAATTGTCGCAGTTTATGGATCAAACCAACCCATTGTCGGAAATTACCCATAAACGCCGTCTTTCTGCTCTTGGTCCAGGTGGTTTGACTCGTGAACGTGCGGGTTTTGAAGTTCG
>NZ_JBHIQG010000393.1:0-2061 GCF_042196425.1 Bartonella sp. AD328YNZD
ATAAATTAAAATAAATATTATTTATAGATTTAATATAATTTATTATTTTATTAGAAAAAACAAAAACAGTATAAAAAATAAAATAGCACTGAAATTTAAATGTTTAATAACAACTTGAAAATAAATGATATTTATCACATCAGTAATAGATATGCTCCAAAACGCAATATTAAACCATAGAGAGATTATATTGCTTATTATTGCTCATTGATAACACATAGATTTATAATGATAATTCATTGTTTTGTATGTTAAATAAGCGTCACGAATATCGTATAATTCTCTCATTCAAATCTGTTTTTATTCTGAAGAATGAAAATCATAAAAGAGGCTTGCGTATGAGTAAAAAGCTATAAAGGAATAAATATAAAGTGATTCTTAGAAAGGCTCTCAAATATAAGGGGAAAAATAGTAGAGGATGGCCACATAATAATATAATGCTGTGCCAGCGTGTTCCTTGATAAGTGTAAAAATGATAATGTTTAACAGCTTTCCTTTTATATCATCATTACAGGGGTGTCATTGCGAAACGGCTTTAGGTGTCAGATTTTGCTTTAAACAAGTGCATAAATTAATAAAATGAACACTCTCGTATGAATTTTTTACAAAAGCTGTAAAGATACTCTAAATGATATTAACTTTTAAAGAATTAAACAATTTATTTTTGTTATGCATAATTACCCTTCTAAAGAATTGATACCCCAAAATGTATAGTAGAATATTGTTTTTTTACTGAATAAATTTATTTTCAAAACGCATTATTAAAAATAATTATTTATTGGGTTATTTATATATTATGCATTTATTTCTATTTAGTTAGTTTGCATTAGTAAGTTAGACACAAAATAGCATTCATTTTACGTTATTATCCATTATTTTTCAATAGAGCTGTTTAGGCGATTTTGTTGGAAATATTTGCATAATTTCCTTGAATCCGTAACCTGGATACATTCCTTCGCGCATAAATAAATTACGTAATGGGGAGCAATTATGTAATAGACCAAGCCCAACACTTCGTACGATATGAACAGGAAACATATGAGAAAGTAAAGCAGAGTTCAGTGTATGAACAGCTCCACTTCGGATTAATATATCTGGTTTGCGGCATTTGTTATAACGTGCAACAATCATTTCAGGGTTAGAATTAGATATTTCATTGGGTAAAATATCAATTAAAGTTTGAACATCACGGAATCCTAAATTCAATCCCTGTGCTCCAATAGGGGGGAAAACATGAGCAGCTTCACCCACTAAAATCGTTCGATTAGCAGCAAAATGATGAGCAAGAAGTCCTGAAAGAGGCCAGGACTGAATTGATGTTTCTAAGGTTAGCGTTCCAAGCATTGATTGCATTTGATTTTCGATTATTTTTGCAATTGCTTTTGATTTTATATTCAATAATTCTTCAGCACGAGAAGGATGGACAACCCATACAAGACTGGATCTTCGCCCTGGTAGCGGAACTTGTGTAAATGGACCATGTTCTGTATGAAATTCAGTTGATGTATTTTGATGAGAAAACTCATGGGAAAAGTTGAGAACAAGTGCTTTTTGTGGGTAGTTCCACTGTTTGATATTTATCCCTGCTGCAGCACGTGTGAGAGAGTGACGTCCATCAGCAGCTATAACAAGTGGTGCTTGAATGACTCTACCATCAGAAAGAGTAATACATACATGGCTTTTTGTGTGATGAAAAGATTTAGCAGCAGAAATAAATCTTGTAATATTGGGCATATGGGTAACAGCATCGGTTAAAGCACTGTTTAATTCTACATTAGGTATGTTATAACCAAAGGCTTTTTCATCAATTTCAGCAGAAAAAAAATGCACCGTAGGAGCACGCACAATCCTAGAAGTTATATCTATAATTCTCATGCGCGATAAAGCTGCCGCATGTTTTTGAAGACTATTCCAAATATTGAGTTTTTGAAGTGTGCGGATTGCTGGCATCATAAGAGCGGTTGTCCGTAACTCATCTGTATGGGCAGGGGGCCCAACAAGAAAAACAGAAAGCCCCTCATGTGCAAGACTCAGCGCAGCTAACATTCCGACAGGACCTGC
>NZ_JBHIQG010000394.1:0-2058 GCF_042196425.1 Bartonella sp. AD328YNZD
CTATCCAATGAGCCAGTGATCACCACCAACGCCACAACACAAGCACAAACCCATGCCCTTAACGAAGAATTTTATGACGAAAAAGATGCTGATATTGTCTTAACCATTAAAGAGCTCCTTGAAACGCGTATCCGCCCCGCAGTTGCCAATGATGGTGGAGACATTACTTTTCGTGGATTTGAAAATGGTATTGTTTATCTCAATATGCGCGGCGCCTGCGCTGGATGTCCCTCTTCAACGGCAACCCTCAAACATGGTATTGAAAATCTTTTACGTCATTTTATCCCTGAAGTTTTAGGCGTTGAAGCCATGCCACAATAAATATTGACCTCAATAGGTAAAACAACCACATTGATTGCCCTTCTTCAACAGCGCTCAAACATGGAGTGCAAAAATCTTACATCATTTTATTCCTGAAATTTTAGAAGTGAGCTATGCAGCCATAAAAATACAGTACTGTAAAAAAATCTAAACAAAATGATCCCTTCGCTCACCTTTCACCTCCACATATGCCTTAAAAAGCTTTCTGCCCCTTAAGAGCATAAGTTGTTTCAATAAACCAATCGCATAGACAGAAATAGAACGCATAGGGATGTGCATTTTAAATTTATTTTGTTTCATAATCTTGTCATGCAATTTTAACTAGGAAAACACGACCTCGTTACAAAAAAAGAAAACCCCAAAAAAAACATTGCAAGATAGAGTGCCCATTTGCTTTATCTTTCTCAGCTCTCCCAACGACAAAATCATGCAAAATACTTCTTGTAGCAAACCGGCACCATCATTATATCTGCCAGCCCCCAATGTTGCGACAGCCCTTGGCACTTAAGACGATTCATAAGAGCCATTTTTAATCCTTTCTTGTACAGTTTTTACCCACACGCCAGCCCCACTTGTGGTGTGCAAATAAGTGATTTTAATTGATTCAACATGGAACAGATTTGAAATGAGAGAATCCACGTTATTCGGGATTCTAATTCAATATGAATAACGCTAATTTATTATTATAAATCAATATGTTGTAGCAGAAAATTGACAAAAATCATATTTTGCAACTTGAATGAGAATTCTGACATTCTTCTTATTTCAATTCTGTTTTTATTGCATCAATGAAAATCGTCCGCTTACACAGCACAAACTGGATAATAACAAAAACTATTTTTAATAGCGCTTATAAACACTTTTAAATATAGGAACTGTTGCAACATTGAGAGCTGGAAAAAAATGCATGATGATGCTACCTTATCAGTATCTCGTACCGATCTTTTCCTATTTTTGAGTCAAAAATTCCCCTCTAGCACCTTGAATCTGATCTCCATAAATATAGCGAGGAAGGTGTGTACAAATACTTGTAAAAATAAATAAATGTAAAATCAGATCTATTATGGTTGTTTTGGAAGTCATTTGAAAAAAAGTGGGAATATTTTTTCAATTCAGCAGAAATAAGTTTGTTACTTTACGGCATCGTTCTCTTCATAAAGCGCATACCTTTATTGTTGCTTGTAAATCAACATCTACCCCTTCTCATCACAATATGTTTAAAAGAAAAGACAGTGTCAGTATTTCTCTACTATATATATTTTTCCAACCCTCAAGGTTGCAATAGCCCTTGGCACTTGAGATGGTTCATAAGAGGCCTTTTTACTACTTTCTTGTACCATGTCACTCCACACGGATCTCCCCGCCTGTAACATGCAAGAGACATGATTTTGATTGATTCAACACGGAACAGATCTGGAGCTCTCATTCAACATGCAAAATAGTGAATTATCTTTATAAATCAAATTATTGCTGTACGTATTTTTATATCCCAATAAGGGCATATATTGCATCTATCTGATTGGCATAATCAGTGAAATAAGAAAAGAAATACAAAAACAATTGCAATAGGATAAACGTCTAAACTTTTTTCACAAACTCCGACTTTAAACTCATCTGCCCAATCCCAGGAATTTTGCAATCAATATTATGATCCCCATCTACCAAGCGAATATTCTTTACCTTCGTCCCCCCTTTTAAAACAGATGAAGCGCCTTTTACTTTCAGATCTTTTATCAC
>NZ_JBHIQG010000395.1:0-2049 GCF_042196425.1 Bartonella sp. AD328YNZD
CGTTCAGGTCCAGATCACGATCCTGTTTTTATGGTAGAGGTAAATATTGCTGGTTTTGCTTCAGAGATTGGGCAGGGAAGCTCCAAAAGATATGCTGAAAGAATGGCAGCTGAAAAAATTTTGCGACGAGAGGGTGTATGGAAAACAGTGGGAAAAAATGATCATGAGTGACGTTATGAAAACGCGTTCTGGATTTGTTGTGCTTATTGGGATGCCTAATGCCGGTAAATCGACACTGGTTAATCAATTGGTTGGAACAAAGGTTTCAATTGTAACACATAAAGTACAAACAACACGAACTTTAATCCGCGGTATTGTCATTCATGATGATGTGCAAATTGTGTTGGTCGATACACCGGGTGTTTTTCGTCCCCATAAGCGCTTAGAACGAGCCATGGTCTCTGCTGCTTGGGGAGGGGCTAAGAGCGCTGATGTTCTGCTTGTTTTAATTGACGCTCAAAGTGGTCTTTCGGATGAAGTTGATATGATGTTAGATATTGTGAACAATATGAAACAAGAAAAAGTTCTTGTTCTTAATAAGGTTGATACAGTTGTTAAATCATCTCTTCTAGCGTTAACCACTAAAATAAATGAACGTGTAAAGTTTGCGCAAACATTTATGATTTCTGCTCTAAACGGTTCTGGTTGCAAGGATTTACTTCATGCGCTGAGTAACATGATGCAGGAAGGGCCATGGTATTATCCAGAAGATCAAATTTCTGATATGCCCATGCGTCATCTTGCTGCTGAAATTACGCGTGAAAAACTTTTTCTTCGTCTTCATGATGAACTTCCTTATTCCTCAACGGTTGAAACAGAAAACTGGGAAGAGCGTTCAGATGGTTCCGTTAAAATTAATCAAGTTATTTATGTCGAGCGTGAGAGTCAGAAAAAAATTGTCTTAGGAGCAAAAGGCGATACAATTAAAGCGATTGGTCAAGCAGCACGTAAAGAACTCATGGAAATTATGGATCAAAAGGTTCATCTTTTTCTCTTTGTGAAAGTGCGCGATAATTGGGATACCGATCCAGAACGTTATCGTGAAATGGGATTGGATTTTTTAAAATAAGATTTTTAAAAATAATTAAAGTAAAATGAAGTGGAAAGAACAAGCCGTTATACTTGGTACACGCCAATATGGTGAAACAAGTGTTATTCTTGAGATTATGACACGTGAACATGGTCGTTATATGGGAGTGGTAAAAGGGGGGCGCTCGCGTCGCATGGCTGCTCTTCTTCAACCTGGAAATTTTGTGGAGGCTGAATGGTGGGCTCGTTTAGACGAACATTTGGGACTTTTTCGGCTTGAAGCTCTTGATTTACATGCGGCACGATTAATCTGTCTACCAGAAGCACTTTATGCTTTGCAATTGATAGCTTTTCATTTGCGGCTTCTTCCCGAACGTGATCCGCACCCCATTTTATATGATATTTTACACCTTTTTATGCAGAATTTTGATGAACCATTTATCAATGCAGAATTGCTTGTACGTTTTGAAATGCGGCTTCTTGAAGAACTTGGTTTTGGTCTTGATTTATCTTGTTGTGCTGCAACAGGTCGTCAGGAAAGGCTTCATTACGTATCACCAAAATCTGGTCGGGCTGTCTGTGAAGAAGCAGGAGAACCTTGGAAAAAAAAGCTTCTCATTCTACCACAATTTCTTGTACAAAGAATGACTCGTCCTGCTGATTTTAGTGACATAATAAATGGTTTTATACTGACGGGTTTTTTTCTTATGCGTCATGTCTGGGAGCCACGAGATATAAAGCAGCCGTCAGTGCGCATGAATTTGATACAATTGTTTGAGCGCCAATTTGGTGTACAGGCATTAATTTGTTGATCTGATGATAATTGAATGGGAAAATGAGAATTTTAAAGACAATTGCTGAAGTTCGCCAATATACTTCAGAGGAACGACGTTTAGGTTTTTCGATTGGTTTTGTTCCAACAATGGGGGCATTGCATGATGGTCATCTTGCATTAGTACAGTATGCAAGAGCAATGTGTGATCGCGTAGTGGTTTCTATTTTTGTCAATCCAAAGCAATT
>NZ_JBHIQG010000396.1:0-2045 GCF_042196425.1 Bartonella sp. AD328YNZD
GATAAAGTTGTTGTTCTTTCTGATCCTCCAGAAAAAGCATTGCGTAAAAAAGCAAGTAATTGGCTTATGAAGGCACTCTCAAAGGTTATTGGAAATGCTCAAAAAACGGTTCAGATTACGTCACCTTATTTTGTTCCTGGCAAAGTCGGTACGCAGAATTTTAGTAATTTGGTTTCAAAAGGTGTTGATGTCAAAATTCTGACAAATTCCTTAGCAGCGACTGATGTAGCATTAGTGCATGGTGGTTATGTCCCGTATCGTAAGGCACTGTTGAAAAGTGGTGTTAAGCTTTATGAATTAAAAGCGGAAGGCACTTCCCATGGATTACGATTGTTTCGATCCAGTAAGGCAAGTTTACATGCCAAAGCTTTTTTAGTTGATCATAAAACAGCTTTTATTGGATCTTTAAACTTTGATCCTAGATCAGCGGCGTTAAATACAGAAATGGGCATTCTTTTTGAATGTGCGCCCATTACAGCGAGGTTAGATTTGTTATTTTCTGAAGAAACGACGAGGGAAATGAGTTATCATCTTCGTCTTGGTGATAATAATCGTATTTATTGGGATTTTATTGAAAATAAAAAACAGTATAGCATTGATTATGAACCAGAAAGCAATTTCTGGCGTCGCGCATTTGCAAAAATAATAAGTTGGCTACCCATCGAATCACAATTGTAAATTTTTATAAACCATGAAAAGATATTTATTTTTCTTTTCATTTTGTTTGTAGCATGGCATAATTTTTTGCCAATCTACCATGTATGAGAACCGCAGTTGTAGTTTAAAGCTTCTTGCGGTGTTTTATTATAAAAGGAATTTGATATGGCAAAGATTGTTGAAACGGGGACAGGTGCATTGGCACTAACTTTTGATGATGTACTTTTACAACCCGGTCATTCTCTTGTTATGCCTAGTCAAGTGGATCTCAGTACGCGCATTGCAGCGGATATTAAGCTCAATTTGCCATTGCTTTCTGCGGCAATGGATACGGTAACAGAATCGCGTTTGGCAATTGCTATGGCTCAAGCTGGTGGTCTTGGGGTTATTCATCGTAATATGTCTCCTGCAGAGCAGGCAGAAGAAGTCCGCCAAGTAAAAAAGTTTGAATCTGGTATGGTTGTTAATCCAGTTACAATTGGACCAGATGCAACACTTGAAGAAGCAAAAGCTTTAATGCGCTCTCATGGTATTTCCGGTATTCCGGTTGTTGAAAATAGTGTTAAAGGTGAGACAGCGGGGCGACTTGTTGGCATTTTAACCAATAGAGATGTACGTTTTGCATCGGATCCCAAACAAAAAATTTATGAATTAATGACGCATGAAAATTTAATCACAGTGCGTGAAAATGTTCAACTCAATGAAGCGAAGTATCTTTTACATCATCATCGTATTGAAAAATTATTAGTTGTGGATGAACAGAATCGTTGTGTCGGACTGATAACAGTTAAGGATATTGAAAAAGCAAAATTAAATCCAAATGCTGCTAAAGATTCTCAAGGGCGCTTGCGTGCTGCAGCGGCTAGTAGTGTTGGAAATAATGGGATTGAGCGTGCTGAACGTCTCATTGACGCAGGTGTTGATGTTTTGGTCATTGATACAGCGCATGGACATTCTCAACGTGTACTAGAAACTGTTGAACGAATTAAAAAGATGGCTTCCTCTCCAGCTATTATTGCTGGGAATGTCGCAACTGCTCAAGCAACGCAGGCATTGATTGACAGTGGTGCAGATGCGGTAAAAGTTGGTATTGGTCCTGGCTCTATTTGCACAACGCGTATTGTTGCTGGTGTTGGTGTACCTCAACTTGCAGCCATTATGAATGCTGCAGAAGTTGCTGAAAAAGCAGGCATTCCCATAATTGCAGATGGTGGGATCAAAGCATCGGGTGATTTTGCTAAAGCTTTAGCGGGTGGGGCTTGTGCAGCGATGATTGGTTCTCTTTTGGCGGGTACAGAAGAAAGTCCTGGTGAAGTTTATCTTTATCAAGGTCGATCTTTTAAAGCCTATCGCGGTATGGGATCTGTTGGTGCTATGGCACGAGGATC
>NZ_JBHIQG010000397.1:0-2021 GCF_042196425.1 Bartonella sp. AD328YNZD
TTTCCAGATGATGCGGGTCATCTCATCCCCATCAAGTTCAACAACGGGGTTTTCTACTTTGATCTTTACCATTAGAAGTCCTTTTTTTAAGTGATATCACTTTATAGCACTTTCAGATTTATAATGAAAAGTAAAAACAAGGGGAAAAAAGCATTCAAAAACGATATCAACAATAGAGTAATTTGAAAGAAAAAAATCATCTTTTCTTTTTTAGTAGTGGAGTCATAATTTCAAATTAAAAAGGTAAGTTATTTGGAAAATAGCCTTAATTTTTTATAAAGATTGCTTTATCTGACATTTTGGAGTTTCATGCATTACAATACTTGTTTCTAAAGCTTCATAAACTTAATGTGGAGAGTAATCAGTGTAAAAAGTTTAAATGAGTAAGTTTTTTAAGGAGCATGATAGTTTATTTTAATTGATATTGCAATATTGATTCGTTTGTGTAATCTTAGTTTAAATGCACAGAGGTGTTTTGTGGATAAATTACATTAAACACCAGTGTGATAAAGAGGGGAAAGCTGATGAGTATATAAAAGTTTAAAGGGCTCGTCATAATTTTTTCTCTAAATTTGACTTTTTTTTAAATATTGAAGTAAAAGCAATAAAATAGTTTTATTTCATTATAATTTAATAAATTTAAGTTAAAATTATATTTAATATTTTTTTGAATTTACTTAAGAGCGCGTTGAAAGGATTAACTTAATCATGTCGCATAAAAATATTTATTCTGCTGTTTCAGTATTAATTGGAGCCGCTGCCCTTTTTCTTATAGCTGGCATTTCTGCAAATGCGCAAACTTTATCGCAAGGTTGGTACAAAGTTTGTAGTAAGCAGCATGATGTTGATATTTGTAATACAATGAATACTGTATTATCGAATACGGGACAACCTTTAACGGCTTTTAATCTTGTTGAAATAAAAGGGAAGCAAAATGAAAAACGTATAGGCATTCAAGTGCCGACAGGTCGTTTTTTGCCAGAAGGTGTTCATATTAAAATTGGTGATGATTTCTCTAAAAAAATCCCTTATGTGATTTGTAATGGACCAAGTTGTATTGCCAATGATGTTTTAGATGATAAGCTTATAGCAGCTATGAAAAGTGGTACAAAAATGGTTGTAACTACAGTTAATTTTCGTGGTTCAGCTAATCCTATTGAATTTTCTCTGAATGGATTTACAGCTGCTTATACCGGTCCTGGTATGGAAGAAAAAGATTTCCAACAAGAACAAATAAAGCTTCAGCAGGCTATTCAATCAAAGCAAAAAGAAATTGAAGAGCGTATGCGGGCTGAGCAAGAAAAAGCAAAACAAAAATAACCATAGAATTGGTTAAAACTTTTTTATAATTGTTTATTTAAACCGCCACATTTTTTGTGGCGGTTTTTATTTTCTTAATTTTTTGAAAGAGTTCTACGTTTCCACCAACCAATACGCTCAGTTTTGGGATTATCGTTAGATGTTGATGAGATAACAACGGGTTGATTGATTGTTTCTGCAATTTGGGAAAGAGAGGATTCGACAACTTTCTTCATCTCCATTGCAGTTTCTTTCTCTAATGTTTTTTGTATTTGCATTATCTCTTTAGAGGATGACTTTTTGCGTGTTCTACGTGTTGATTTTTTACTATTTTCAGGAGTTTTACCCTCTAACTCATGAATAGATTTATCTGCTTTTTTTGTTTTAAGTTTACGTGCAGAATTGGTTTTAGGCTTTTCTTCAAGAGATTTTTGTCCTGTGACATTTTGATCATTCTCTAGAGAAAGTTGACTTTCTTCTGCTTTTGAAGAATGTGTTTTACGTTTTTTAGGTTTAATACTTGTGTCAACTTTTGTTGTTTCATCTTGTTGTTGTATATCTAGAGCTTGTATATCATTTTTTATTTCTTCAGATTCAAAAGACTTAGAAGATGGAACACGACGTTTACGATGCGCTATTTTAATCTCTGCTAAAGCTTGCTTAGCAAAATCTCCCACTGGTTCTGCATAAGGAACGCGAATCTGATGAAAACTATTATCTTG
>NZ_JBHIQG010000398.1:0-2012 GCF_042196425.1 Bartonella sp. AD328YNZD
ACTTAGGCCGTTCTGTAACATCCCATAAGAGCTGTTCTCCCATATCGGGGTTTTCTTTGATTGCTTCTATTCTTTCATTTAAAATAAGTCGGTCGCCATAAACCTTTTCGCACAAAAATTGTATTTCTTCTTGATATGCTACGAGCAATAGCTCTCGTTCCATTGAATTAATGGATGTTTTTGGTTCGTGAGACGGTTTTGGTTGTTCTATTGCTATATGTGGAGAGGCAGGTTTTTGGATAACCGCATCGCTTTTTTGTTTGTCTCCTATTCGGTGCGGTTTTCTTGAAGGCGGGACGGCATATGCTCCACTGTCTTGTGATGATGAACTGCTTTGCTGCCTGACTTTCATATGTGATGGTGTTTTGGGTCTAACACTTGGGACGAGGGTTTCTGGTTTTTGGATTTGTGTGCTGGTTTGCACTTTGGCTCTCATGCGTGGGGGAAGGGGCGGAGCCATTTTTGTCTGTAGAGAGGGGGATTCTTGAGCAGTTTGTTTGTTTTGTTCTCTATCTTTTGCACGCGGGGGTCTTTGTGGAGCCGTTTTTATGTGCGTGGAGGGGCTTTCTTGAGTTTCAGGCTTTTGGATTTTTGCATCAGTTGGCGTTTTGTTTCTCATACGTGGGGGGGGAGGCGGAGCCATTTCTGTCTGTAGGGAGGGATTTTTTTGAGTTTCAGGCTTTTGGACTTTTGCGTCGGTTAGCGTTTTGTCTCTCATACGTGGGGGTTTAGGCGGAGGCATTTCTGTCTGTAGGGAGGGATTTTTTTGAGTTTCAGGCTTTTGGACTTTTGCATCGGCTAGCGTTTTATCTCTCATACGTGGGGGTTTAGGCGGAGGCATTTCTGTCTGTAGGGAGGGATTTTTTTGAGTTTCAGGCTTTTGGACTTTTGCATCGGCTAGCGTTTTATCTCTCATACGTGGGGGTTTAGGCGGAGGCATTTTTGTCTGTAGGGAGGGATTTTTTTGAGTTTCAGGCTTTTGGACTTTTGCGTCGGTTAGCGTTTTGTCTCTCATACGTGGGGGAGGTGGTGGTGCAACCTTTGGGGAATGTGACAAATTCTCTGGGCGTTTTTGTACAGGTGGTTTTGGTACACTTTGAGAAACTTGGGGAGGGGGCGTTCTGGTGGGAAATTGTTCATCCTGTTGTTGAAATTTTTCCATCATTTCGGCGATAAAAGGGGAGGGATTTCTTTTTTTCATGCATTTTCCTTTCAAATTTTTCCAATATTGTTTTTAAATACTATTTAAAAATACACGTTGGTGTTTATTCTGTTTTATGCTTTTTCACTTATCTTTTATAAGAGAGGATATAAAACTGAGCAGTTTCACAAGATTTGACTCTCTTAGTGCAGATCATAATCACTCTCTAAATACTGTTTTATCAATAGCTTAGATTAAGTGGTGAGAGAATGAGTTTTGTTTTAACTTTCTCTCTCTTGGCGCAAATAACCCCTCCCATGGCTGCGCCAAGACGTTCGATTCAACGTGAAAATGTATGTCTGTTTAGCTGGCAAAAGCCATCGCTTTTGGGGCGGCAGTTTTGCGAGGACGAAAATCTGTTTCTCTTTGTTGCGTAGAGGGTGTTGTTCCTTCATGCGTTACTGTTGAAGGCTCAGGGCGTTGAGTAGACTGTAAGGCGCTTTGTTGTTGATGCAAGTTTTGCGCTCTCTCAGATGTTTCATGGCGTTCTTGTTTTGTCTTCTGAATTTTTGAAAGGCTCTCTCTTACTTGTGTTACAGCTGTTGCATAATTGTCAGTGGCGTCAATGAGATGAGAAAGCCCCGCTTCAGCATGTCTGCGTGCTTGATTTTTAAAACCACAAAAGTTGTGACCAGTGTATTTGTTAAAAGACTGAGGATTTTCGGCAAGTTGCTGTGCCAGCTGTTCTATTGTTTTAGGGTTTTGGAAAAGCGTTTCCACATGTGATTGTAAAGTGTTTTCGTTCCCAAAAACAACTTTACACCAATATTGGATTTGGGCATGGTATCTTTTGACGTTTGCATGTTGGTGA
>NZ_JBHIQG010000399.1:0-2005 GCF_042196425.1 Bartonella sp. AD328YNZD
AACCCAAAGACTCTTCTTTGCGACAAAAAAGACGTTTTCATAAAAAATGCTCCCAAGCAATACTTAATTGGCTTTATCATAAACAACAAATGATGAATAAATACCCTGCTTTATAAGATAAAGATATTATTTGAAAAAACTATCAAAAGATTTTTAAAAGTATTCTTCTCCAAAAGTCCCCCCACAAAATTCCCGTTTTCCCGCATAATTTGCTGAACCAATGACGCCTTCTTCTTCCATTTTCTCAATCAATGTCGCCGCACGAATTATAAGCAATGCCTAAACAGTGTTGAATATAAGCATTTGAAGCCTAATCATCACAAAGAACAACAGCAACAGCTTGACAATAATCATCTGCTCAAGAAGAAGCCCCCCCAAAACATCCGTCTTATATTCTTTAACCGTTTGCGGTATTGTTTCCAAAGAAACAATCTGCCTTTGAAGCTCCCACAAGTACTCACATTCCTACGTTTCTGCTAATTTGCTAAACGCATAATATATTTTCCCCACCCATAATCTTTGAAACAACATAGATTATAGTCAATACACGAACCGATGAAAAACTAAACATAGTACTTTGCGAATCTGAAAACTCTTTTCAGAAACAAAAAGGTTGTTTGACTTCACCAAAAAGAATAAAAGTCCCCACCCGATCAGATCTATAAACAGTTTGGATTTTAGTAGGTTCCCCTTGGCTTCTCACCCCATATGCTTCACCTTACATAAAGCTGATAACCCCTACCTTAAATATTCAATACAGCCTTAAAAAAACACTTAATATATCAAGCCTTGCATACTTTTATACTACAGCACCTCACATGACATTATTTCACATCTATACCTTGATTTATAATGGTAAATTATCATTTTTCACCGTGAATCATAATGTCAAATACCGTAAGATTTTCTCACCATATACTTATCTCATATTGAATCATTGGCTTACATATCACAAGCAAGGCCGACATATGGATAAAAATTATATAAGCTAAAGAATAAAAATACTTCTTATGAATTGCCTCAAATACCAAGGACTGGAACAATGTATGATGATATCAACTTTTTACGGCAGAGTAGGATAGCCACCTATTTTTATAAGATATTATTAAAAAACAATTATCAAGATTTTTCAAAAGCGTTCTTCTTCAGCAGGGACTAAAATTTCTCGTTTCCCTGCATGATTTGCTGGACTAATAATCCCTTCTTCTTCCATTCTCTCAATCAATGTTGCAGCACGGTTATAACCAATGCCTAAACGGCGTTGAATATAAGAAATAGAAGCCTTACGGTCACGAAGAACAATAGCAACAGCTTGACTATAGGGATCATCTTCTGAAGGAGAAGCCAAAGAAACATCAGCACCATCCTCTTCAACTTCTTGCGTAATTGTTTCCAAATAATCAGGTCGTGCTTGCGCTTTGAGATGTGCAACAACCTGCTCCACTTCATCATCCGCAACAAAAGGTCCATGCACACGCTGAATACGTCCTCCTCCCATCATGAAGAGCATATCTCCCTGCCCCAAGAGTTGTTCGGCCCCCTGTTCGCCTAGAATTGTTCGGCTATCAATTTTTGAACTCACTGAAAAAGAAATGCGTGTAGGAAAATTGGCTTTAATCGTCCCAGTAATAACATCAACAGAAGGACGCTGTGTTGCCATAATCACATGGATACCAGCAGCGCGCGCCATTTGTGCTAAGCGTTGAACCGCTCCTTCAATATCTTTACCAGCAACCATCATCAAATCAGCCATTTCATCAATAATGACAACAATATAGGGCATAGGACTAAAATCAAGCGTTTCCGTTTCATAAAGAGGCTCACCAGTTTCATGATCAAATCCAACTTGAATTGTACGCACCATTGTCTCTCCTTGACCTTCTGACTCCTTGAGACGTGCATTAAACCCATCGATATTGCGAACGCCAAGTTTTGACATTTTACTATAGCGCTCTTCCATTTCACGAACAGCCCACTTTAAAGCAATGACGGCTTTTTTAGGATC
>NZ_JBHIQG010000400.1:0-2004 GCF_042196425.1 Bartonella sp. AD328YNZD
GCACACACACCTGCCGAACAGCTAATCCTGGAACATTTTTTTCAGACACATGCCCCGCTTTTTTGTGTTTCAAAACACCACCTTTATATTACTGCTTCCTTAAAAACTCCCTCAATAACTCTATGAACGAGATTTTTTTGAATTTTCATAACGAAGCCAAGAAGGACGTTTTGTAACACGCTGAAAAGAAATGTTTTCTTGCTCATCTAATGCATGAGCCTGACCACTATGAAAATCTCCATAGTTCATCCC
This sequence comes from Bartonella sp. AD328YNZD, assembly GCF_042196425.1. Classification (NCBI taxonomy): domain Bacteria; kingdom Pseudomonadati; phylum Pseudomonadota; class Alphaproteobacteria; order Hyphomicrobiales; family Bartonellaceae; genus Bartonella; species Bartonella sp. AD328YNZD. The sequence goes on from NZ_JBHIQG010000400.1 coordinate 253, forward strand.
GCTGCTTTTTTCATGTATAGCGTCTTCTTTATTCCAGCCCACACTTTTGGCAAGAGCCCCTTTCATCTCTTCTGCTTGCCGATAAAGAGCAGCAATACGATTTGCAGTTGCTGGATGTGTCGAAAAAAGACTATCGGCTCCCTCACCGCTCAAAGGATTAATAATAAACAGATGCGCGGTTGCTGGATTATGCTCTGCTTCTTCATTATATACCCCACGTCCCCCATCAGCAATCTTACGCAATGCAGAAGCCAACCATAAAGGATTACCACATATTTCAGCCCCTCTCCGATCCGCAGCATATTCCCGTGTACGGCTAATCGCCATTTGCACCAGCATCGCTGAAAAAGGAGCCACGAGCAAGGCAATAAATCCTCCAATTGCCCCAGCGCCATGAGAATCTTCTGAAGAGTTGCGCGGTCCTCCCATAAAGAAAGCAAAATTACCAAGCATTGAAATGGCTCCTGCAATCGTTGCGGTTAGAGTCATTGTTAATGTATCACGATGCTCAATATGTGCGAGCTCATGCGCCATAACGCCGGCAATTTCCTCCGAACTCAACCGCTTTAACAATCCAGTACTTGCAGCAACAGCTGCATTTTGCGGATTACGTCCCGTTGCAAAAGCGTTTGGCTGTGGATTCTCAATAACATAAACTTTTGGTTGAGGAAGAGAAGCACTTTGCGCTAAATCACTTACAATTTTATAATAAACCGGCGCAGAATGCTGATCAACTTCACGCGCCCCGTACATGCGTAAAACGATTTTATCTGAATTCCAATAAGAAAAAAAGTTTAAACCACTTGCCATCAAAAGAGCAATGACCATGCCACCACCCCCTCCAACAAGATAACCAACTCCCATAAAGAGAGCAGTTAAAAAAGCCAAAAGCATAGCTGTACGCATTATATTCATTACTCAAAAAACTCCATGATAAAAGTTTATCAATACTATATGATGGTGTTTTCTTTCTGTTTCTTCAATAGAATAGGTATAAAAATGAATAAAAAAGACGAGAAAACGAGCAAAAAAAATGCAACTGTCATTAAACAACAATCTCTCTCACCCGCAGCACAACGCGCCCTTAAAGAAGCTGAAGAACGACGAAAAAGCGAAGCAAAAAAAGAACAACCTGTCGAAAATGGTGGACGCGGCGGCAAAGACCCTTCGCGCTATGGAGACTGGGAAATTAAAGGCCGCGCCATTGACTTTTAAAACCATTGATTAAAAAAACCAGTGCGGATTTAAACAAGCAGCTTTTTAAAGAAAATCCGTTTTTGATAGACAAAAACGGATAATATTTATTTTTCTAAAGCTTTTAAAAACACGTTGATTAAACAATCATGCTTCTTATGCTGTAGCAGATTCTGCTTCAGCCGCTGCCTCTGCTTCTTCTGCCGCTTGCTTTGCTGCTGCTATACGTTCTTGTGCTTTTTTACCCGGTTCACCTTTATGTGGATTATTACGAGTTGGACGCTTTTTCAAGCCAGCTGCATCTAAAAACCGTAAAACGCGATCTGTTGGTTGAGCCCCTTGCCCAAGCCAATATTGGATACGTTCTTCATTAAGTTTCACCCTCGGTCCATCTTTAGGCAACATTGGATCCCATGCACCAACACGTTCAAGAAACCGCCCATCGCGCGGACTACGAACATCTGCAACGACGATATGATAGTAAGGACGTTTTTTTGAACCTCCACGGGACAAACGAATTTTCAATGCCATATTTTATCTCCTATTGTCAGCTCTGGC
>NZ_JBHIQG010000401.1:0-1993 GCF_042196425.1 Bartonella sp. AD328YNZD
AACATTCCTAAAAATATAATATTTATTGTCTTCAAAGATTTCAGAATCTTTATAAAATATCTAATTCAGAATGAAAATCTGTAAAACTTATAAATGCAAGTTTCCATAAAGAAAAGTTCTAAAAAATAATCAATAACCAGTTAAAGAATATTGAAGAATTGGTAAGAAAGAATAAAAACATCTCTTCTAAATCAACAAGTATGGAACAAAAAACATTCTTTCATATGATAAATTAAGGGAATGAATAAAATAAAGTAAATCAGTAAATGATAACACATTCCTTCCTACCATTCCATAGCTTTAACTATAAATCTTTAATGCAAAAATCTTAACGCACTCATATATCAAAATAGAACCTTACATTAAAGTAAAAAACAAGACTTGATATGTGTACACCATAATTCTGAAATATTATAAATATGGAGAATAAATTTGCAAAATTCGAATATTTTATCTCAACTTATTACCACCTCTTTGCAAAACTAGCGAATTGAAGTGACAAAAAACTCAATTTACCCTTTATCCACGCTAATTCATTTTCAAATCAAGAACTTCTCAATATGTAAAAGAACAAATGAATGGTTTTTAATTTTAAAAATTTTACAGTCATATAAAAGTAAATATAAGAAAATTATTTTTTAATATATTCTGTAAAAATTGCTTTAATATTTTTATTATAAAGAATCTTTTTATATTTTGTTAAACTGAAAGGAATCTGTGGCTTGTTCCTCAAAAAACTTTTGTATGATTGGTATTATTTGTTAATTTGGTAATAAATATTGTCTTTCTAATTCATAAATTATACAGTTTTTGCTTTATGATAAACTCAAATGAGAAGTCTTCTGTATAAAGGCTCTTTCAAGCAAGTTAAATAATATTCTCATATGGTGAGCAAAGATAACAAACGATAAAATATGCAAAAAATAAATACATTAAAAATGCTGTTTTTGATCATTTTTGCCTACTCCTCAAACTGAAAAAAACAATCCAAACAGAAATCGCTCAAAAATTATTCAATAAAACACACTTTTTTCAAAAAAAATGACACAGAGGGCTTGCGAAGTAAAAAGATCCTCTCTATAAGCCTCATCATTGGTTTGCGCCCATCGTCTAGCGGTTAGGACATCGCCCTTTCACGGCGGAAACAGGGGTTCGATTCCCCTTGGGCGTACCATGTTTCTTTTTTCTATGTGTAATATATTCATTTTATTTGTGTTTTTAAAAATGAGGGATGCATAAATAAAAACGAGGGAATAAGATTTTAAAAGGAATCTCTTCGTAAAAAGGATACAAGAATCATTAGGTGATTAATTTCTTTGTTGCATTTCGAGGATAGTGCTTTACTGTGCACAGTTAATAACAATAAGAATCGATAAAACATAAAAGTTAGAAGATTCTAGCTCGCGATACGGTAATTTTATAAGTCATATCCTTGCGTATTTTCCAACCTTCAAAATTGAAGTTTATCCCAAACGCATTTTATATGAAGCATTTCTAATTACAGTGCCATTGTTATCACATTAAACTTTTTATAAACAAACAGACCGTAAGCTTAAAATTGAAATAGAAATATAAAAATAGTTTCTTATTCACCTAACACAACAAATCAAGAAACTATAATTCAGAATACGATCAACTTATTAAATGGAATCTCTGATAATAAAAATGTATAATCTCGATCCCCCGATGATCTAACTACCTTAATCTATTAAACAGATTCCTCATCAATCATAGAATAATTATAGATTTGCAAACACATCACTTCTTTTCAAAAGTTAAACCCTCCAACAAAATTTTACACTCTATTGATAATATATTCTAAAAGCTCATATTTGAATGCTTTTTTCCCCTGTTTTTACTTTTCATTATAAACTTGAAAGTGTTATACAAATAGTATCGCTTAAAAGAAAAAGGATTTCTAATGGTAAAGATCAAAGTAGAAAACCCCGTTGTTGAACTTGATGGGGATGAGATGACCCGCATCATCTGGAAA
>NZ_JBHIQG010000402.1:0-1990 GCF_042196425.1 Bartonella sp. AD328YNZD
CGTGTTAAGGGAATATATTGCGCGTTCTCCTCACCCGATATCCGTACCAAGCGACCATCAGACAAATAATTCTGTATAAGGTGTAAAATAATCTTACCTTGCCGCTTGCGATACAAACGCAAGCCATCAAACAGACAAGCAAGCAGGTTAAGACTAGATTGACGCCGTTGTGCCTCTAAAATCCCTGCTTGTGAGACTTCTCTCGTCCCGATAAACTCAGGCGATAAGCCCGTAACTTGGTGATGCGGCATTATATCAAAAAATGAAATAAAATCAATAGCTTGTTTGTAATTATTTTATATGAATCCACTTAAGAATCCATCTTTTTATGCATGATTCATTTGACCATTTTTTATAGAAGATTGCCATGTATGAATAGACCATAAAAAGCAAATCATGATGTAAATATTATAAAGCATGGTTGCATTCAAATGAAATGAAAAGCAGATATCATTCATAACAGTTTATAAATTTTATGATACGTTTTTATCACAGCAGAAATCACATTGTTTTAAAATTTAGTCGTTTGAAAATATCGATAACATAAATTGTATACGTTTAAAGAATGGTATGAGTTTTGCTCTTTTTTGAGCGAAACCTTCAAAGGAATAATCGTTTGAAACTGTCATAAGCTTATAGGTTTAATTTATAAAAATTGCATAAAAGGATTAAGGATAAGACCGCTTTTAAAACGCTTACTAAAAATTTAGAAAATGATAGGCAGGCAATTATAGACACTATCATCACAACAGTATGAAATTCAAAACGTTATATCTTATGAAATGAAAAGCCTTTTAATGAATAGATTGCAGGCTAATTTTGAAGAACGGAACTATTCGCTTCCATAAAAAAATGGAGGCGGCTAATACCATAGCAGTAAAAGACTATTTTACCTTAAACATGATACTAAAAAACATTTTAAAAGTTATAGTTTAAAAATACGAAACCAAATGAGGTCTCCTCAAATTTGAGGGCATCTATTTAGACAAAGATAAGCAGGTAAAATTCAAAATTGTTATAACATCACAAGGCATGGGATTTTTCTAAATTTTTAGATAAGAGCTATAATGTTTAAAGTTTGCTAGCCAAATATAGAGCAATTAATTTGCAAAGAAGTTATGTTTGAGACAAAATGAAAAGATGCTTATGAGAACCTCTCTAAGTGAACGTTTAAACGTTTGAAACATAAAATGAGATCTCTATAAAAACATTTAAAACTTCTTTTATAACAGCTATGACTCAGTTATCATTTGCTCTTAAGAGCATTTCACTTATGAGAGAACTTTTTAATATATAGGGGTTATATAACAGAGTAAATTTAAAAGCCTTATATTTGATAAAAGCAGTTGTTTATTTATTTTATAAAATATGCTTTTTTAAAACAGTCATTACAAGCGTAAAAAGAACGTTTTTAAAAAGACATTCATTTAAGATGCATTTGCTTTTGATTGTCTTAATAAACCTACCAAGCGTTTTGATAGGTTTTGATTTTAGACAATGTGTTATTTGAATTCACTCAGCTCAATTTTGAGCTTAGTATTTTGAAACGTTTTAAAAGAAGCATCATGATCATGGGCTTTGTTTTCAATAAATCTCTTTAAGTTAAAGACGTTATGATTGATACGTTTGAGAGAAACAAAAAGCGTTTATAGGCTTTCTCATTCAAATGAGTGAGTAAAAATCATAGGTATTATTTACATTCCTTTTGATAAGTTTTCATATCTCAATAGAGCACTTGAAATATAATACATTTTGTATATATGCATTCATTCCTCCATTATGAGTGATTCATTAGAGTCATTATTCAAAAGCCGCGTCATATCACTTGACACGGCTTTTTTTGCATTCTTTCTTTTATGATGGGTTTATAACCATCAAGAAGGCACCTCCGTGTCTATTTTTATTCTGTTTCCTCAACAATCTTGACAAGGTTATCGCTTTCATAAACCTCATAATTTATAGGAACTTCCTTTACTTTGCTTTTCTTGGT
>NZ_JBHIQG010000403.1:0-1976 GCF_042196425.1 Bartonella sp. AD328YNZD
GGTAAAAAACGTCTGTACATGACGGCAACCCCTAAGATCTTTACCGACAAGCTGAAAAAGAAGGCTGACGCATCTGATGCTGTTCTGGCGTCCATGGATGATGAAGAGCTCTATGGAAAAAATCTTTACACTTATACTTTTTCAAAAGCTCTAAAAGATAAACTTTTAACACCCTATAAAGTTATCGTCTTGGCTGTTGATGAAGCAATTATTAACGCAACGATTCAGAAACGCCTTAAAGATAAAAATTCTGAACTTATTCTTGATGATACAACTAAAATCATTGGCTGCTACAAAGCACTTTCCCAAATAGAAAAGAAGGAAGAAGATGACATAAAACCTATGCGTCGTTCTCTGGCTTTTTGTAAAAATATCAATACGTCTCAATTAGTTAGCGAAATATTCAATGACGCCATTGATGAATATCATAAATTTGTTCCCGAAAGTAAGACTTCTCTTATCTTTGATGTTAAGCACATTGATGGATCTTTTAATGGCAAAAAACGTAATAAATTACTTGATTGGCTTAAAGAAGATACAGATGAGAATAACTGCCGTGTGTTAACCAATGTCCGATGTCTCTCTGAAGGAGTCGATGTCCCTGCTCTTGATGCGGTTATGTTTTTACACCCGCGTAAAAGTCATGTAGATGTGATACAGGCGGTGGGGCGCGTGATGCGTCGCGCAGAAGGTAAAACAACAGGCTATATTATTTTACCCGTTGGTATTCCCTTTAATATTCCACCACAACAGGCTTTAGAAAACAATACGAAGTATGATGTCATCTGGCAAGTTCTCAATGCTTTGCGTGCTCATGATGACAACTTTAAAAACAAAATAAAAGCCTTAGAGCTAGACCAAAATGTTCGTCATGTGTTTGAGATTGTAGGAGTCACTTTTGACCCTGCTTTACAAGCAATGACCGCTGTTGTTGACGAACTCTCTTTCCACGCAAAATCGGAAAGTGTTGGGCTTCATATTGGTTCAGTAGCAAGTGAAAGCTCTTATAAATATGGAGGACAAAAAGAATTCGAGTTTTATGTTGATGAATTATCGCGTGCTATTAAGCCCATCATTGTCAAAAAATGTGGAGAGCCTAATCAGTGGGGAAATTGGGCTGGCAATGTGGCTGCAATTGCACAAAATCATATTATTCGTCTTAAAAGCATACTCGCTGATAAAAAGAGTGAAGCTTATCGCGCCTTTCATGCCTTTCATAAAGAATTAAAGAACGGTTTAAATGACAGTATCGAACAAGAGGATGCACTCGAGATGTTGGCGCAACACCTTGTGACACGTCCTATTTTTGAATCCTTGTTTGATGGAAATGAGTTTGTGAGTAAAAACGCCATCTCGCAAGCGATGGAAAAAATCTTAGCTGAACTTGATAAGATGAATATCAAAGACGAAGCCAAAGATCTTGAAAAGTTTTATCAAAGTATAAAGGATGATACAGAGGAGATTATTGAGACGCGAGCAAAACAGAATCTTATTATCAAACTTTACGAAGATTTTTTTACCAAAGCATTCAAAAAGACAACAGATAAACTTGGGATTGTTTATACACCTATTGAAATAGTTGATTTTATCTTACATTCCGTCAATGATGTTTTAGAGCAAGAGTTTGGACAAAGCTTAAGTTCTCGAGGTGTCTCTATTCTTGATCCTTTCACTGGAACGGGAACCTTTATCACACGGCTTTTACAATCTGGACTCATCAAACCAGAGGATATGGAATATAAATTCCGTCATGATATTCATGCCAATGAGATTGTTTTGCTAGCCTATTACATATCAGCGATTAACATTGAATCGACCTATCATAGTCTTATGAAAGGAGAGTATATACCTTTTGAAGGAATTTGTTTAACTGATACGTTTTTGATGCTTGAAGAAAAAGATTTTTTTACACGCTATATGTTTGAGAATTCAGAGCGGTGTAAAAAACAGCAGGAAGTAGATATCCAAGTTATTGT
>NZ_JBHIQG010000404.1:0-1974 GCF_042196425.1 Bartonella sp. AD328YNZD
ACCATCTGGCAAGCGCTCCATTGCAAACGGTCCTATCAGACCGGAAGGTAAACGTTTTAAGGAAGAAACTTTGCCCCTTGTCGGATTGAGAATTTGCCAACCAGTTATATCTTCATCGTAAATAACGGTATAAAGACAGCCATCTTGTATCTCTCCTCCCGATAAGGCTAATAAACCGGTTTCTGTCGCCTTATAAACGGGCTTACCAGCTAAATTATTTAAAGCAATTGTTGTCGCCCCAACATTCTTGCCCTTCGCTTTAAAACAAACCGATATGCCATTCTTATACTCTAAAAATGCCGATTGGCTTAGAAGCCTTATCACGCTCGTCTTTTGTTGATCATCAACCGTAACAATGCTTTCAAGCACACCCCCCGTATCCGATAAATACTCACTTACCCGTTGCATCATAAAACGAGCGCTATTATTAACCGTGTTAGGGTGCTGTCCCTCTGACCAATTAATTAAAGCATCAGCACCACCATTCTCAGATGCCGTTAAAGACCAATCATAAATCGTGGACATCTAAACCTCACGTCTTGATTCCAAACACAACACTCATATTAATCGGGCGCGTCTCACTTACACCTGAACTTGCCAATGCAACATCGCGCATATGAAGGTGGGAATGGGGAAAGGCGAGCTTATGGTGCACGCGTATATCCTCTGCCCTCACGCCCAAACGTTCAGCAAGCTTCAACCTTTGCTGGTCATTCAACACATATCCCCAGATGATCGTCATATCACCATGCCAACTCTCTTCCTGATTTTCATCATTCAAAATCGTAAAGGATTGACCCCCATGGTCATGCTTTCTCATTGCGTCATTTTGTAAAGTGCCAAGATAACGAAAGCGGTCTATCTCGCGGTCATCATCAACACCTCGTAAAAAAACACCACGCAAATCGGGAACATTAAACTTCGTCCAACTATCAGCGCCTCCCCACCTGATCCCTATCGCTTCATAAAGAGCAGGATAATCACTACGCAAATAAGCCTTCCCATCACAAGGTAACCAGCCATCTGGCAAAACTTGCATCCCAAAAATCCCTATCGTCCCTGGTGGATAAACGGGAATAACCGGCTCTTGTGATAAAGAGAGAGGCGTAGGATTTAAAACTTGCCAAGCATGATCCCTATAAACCAAGCTATAAATGCATCCCCTTTGAAGCTCGCCCCCAGATAAAACACGAATGCCTAATTCCGTCGCCTTGTAAACAGGTTTAGCCGCCAAATCATTCAAGGCAATTGCGGTTTCCCCAACATTCTTGCTCTTCGCTTTAAAACAAATTGATATCCCATTCTTATACTCTAAAAATTGCGATTGGCTTTGAAGTCTTATCAACGTCGTCTGGTGTTCAGTATCAACCGTAAAAGTGCTTTCAATCACACCACTCGTATCCGATAAATATTCACGCACACGCTGCATCATCACACGAGCACTATTATTCAGACTACTAGGACGTTGTCCTTTTGACCAATCAATCAAATCATCACAATAGGCATTCAAGGAGGCATTTAAAGACCAATCATAGATCGTCGACATCTTACACCTCATGTCTTAATCGCAAACAGAACACTCACATTTACTGGACGCGTCTCGCCTTCACCAGTGCTCTCCAAAACAACCTCTTGGTTCTCATCAAGAGTATGAGAACTTACAATGTAGCCCCCTAAATTCTCACGCTCTATGCCCATAAAATTCGCTAGAGAGCTCCCCCCAAACAAGCCTAGACGATAGCCCAACACATCCGTCGTATTCCCATCCCAAAAGTTTTCGTTGCTGGTAAAATGAGACATCGAAAGGCTCTGTCCTTGATGTTGATGCGACTCGATTAAATCTGTTTGCACACTTGCAAAAGAACGCCCCTCATCAATATTGCGCCCTCCATCAAGCCCCCGTAAAAACATTCCTCGAAAATCGGGAACATTAAATGTCGTGGCGCCATCACCCACGCCCCAAACCGTTCCTAT
>NZ_JBHIQG010000405.1:0-1974 GCF_042196425.1 Bartonella sp. AD328YNZD
AGATCGCAGACGAAAAATATAATGATGAGGTCTACGGGACCTATGAAGAGCAAAATAAATTACGTCTTTGTGATGTGCTTTAAATTCTGAGGGCGCATTTAAAAGCGCCCCCTTTCATTCATCAATCCCATCAATATGAGGTTCGTAATGGAAAAGCCTATTGCTATCCAGCACAATACAATCAAACACGAAACCGTTCAAACGGTCAACGCTCGTGAGTTACATGCGTTTTTGGAAATTGGGAAAGATTTCTCTACTTGGATTAAGGACCGTATTCATCAATATGAATTTGAAGAGGGAAATGATTTCATAAAAACACAAGATTTGCGGTCCCCAAAATTGGGGAGCGCAAAATCTAGAGCTGTTACAGCTATAGACTATCACCTCACATTAGACATGGCAAAAGAGCTCGCCATGGTAGAGCGTAATGAAAAAGGAAAACAAGCCCGTCAATATTTTATTGAATGCGAGCGGCGTGCAAAGCAAGTTGTTACACCACAAATCGATTACTCAAGTCCAAAGGCTATGATTGGCTTTTTGAATTACCTACAAGGTCAAATAGATCAAAAAGACACCATCATTGAAGATTTAACACCAAAAGCCATGGCTCTTGAAAGCTTACAGCGCCATGATGGACTCTTCGGTCTTACAGAAGCCGCTAAAATACTTGAGATGCAACCAAAACAGTTCATTCAATTCTTACAGCAAAAAGGTTGGGTTTACAGACGAGCAGCAGGTGGAAATTTGCTTCCTTATCAAGACAAAATCCAAAAGAAACTTATGGATTGTCCAACTATCACACTTCAAACCGCAAATGGAATAGAAAAGGTCATTCCTTGCGCAAAAATCACCACAAAAGGTATGGGGCTGCTGTCTCAAGAGCTTAAAAGACAAAGCATGCATTAAGAGGCTATTGTTATGAATAAAAAATACGAATTAACTGATGAAATTCTATAGCCTCAAGAAATAGGCTTCTAACAACCAAACAACCATTTTTAACACATGCGTGATTCACGCCACGAGGGAATTGCGTCTTCAATGGAGGAAAGAAAAATGAATGAACAAAACACTAACTTAACAGAAGTAAACAAAACAAACGATTGTGAAGTTAAACCTACAGCTATGGAACTTATTTTAGAAAGAGCTCTAGAAAATGATGTTGATCTGGACCGTCTCAAGAGCCTTCTCGAATTGCGAGAAAAGGAGATAGAACGACAAGAGCGCCAAAACTTTGTCCGTGATCTTTCTGCTATGCAAATGGAATACAAAGATATCGAACAAAACGCCATTAATACACATACTAAAAGCCTCTATACAACGCTTGATAAATATATTGATGCTATCAAAGAACCTCTTGCAAAACATCACTTTGCCTTGTTCTCTCGTATCAAAGACCAGAGTTCAAATAGCATAACCGTAGAAATGACTTTAAAGCATATATCGGGCAATGAAATATCAACACAAGGGACATTTCCCATTGATGCTACGGGAAGCAAAAATAACACACAAGCGGTTGGTTCTACTATAAGCTATGCACGTAGATATCTCTTAGGCATGCTTCTTAATGTTGCAAGAAAAGAAGACGATACAGATGGAATAACACTTCTTGCGGGTATCTCTCCTGAACAGATGAATGAAATCAAAGAATTAATTAAAAAAACACAATCTGAAGAAAGTGGGCTTCTCTCTTTCATAGGAGTAAAAAATCTAAAAGATATGTCTTTTAAACAAGCACAAAACGCTTTGTTTGCTTTGAAAAAAAAGCAACGAAAGCAAATGAATAAAGCACAACAAGAGCAATTAGATGCACCTATACAAGATATTGAATATGCACCAACTCAACAACAAACGGCGGTGTGAGATGGAGCAAAGAACAGCAGAATGGTTTCAAGCGCGTTTAGGAAAAGTCACTGCTTCAAACGTTTACAACGTACTCAGTAAGACAGCAAAAGGTTTGCCTACAAGCAAATATGA
>NZ_JBHIQG010000406.1:0-1965 GCF_042196425.1 Bartonella sp. AD328YNZD
TGTTCAAGGAAATATTGGTTGTGGCTGTACCATCCTTTTCTCGGCTATTATAACCAATGGAAACAGAGTTTTGCTTGCTGGAGCTTTGTCCCTTATCACTGTGGCTGACAACGGTAAAATCACCCCCTACTTCCATTTCTACACGCTCTCCAGAAACCACGGCGCCTGCCAATGTGGTGTTTGCCCCACTCGTTGTGTGAACTGTGCCGGTGCCAATAATATGGCTGTTCTTCTGGTGAACCTCCTCACTGGAACCCTTGCCTTTACCAAAAGAAGCATTCCCCATCCACCCTGTACCACCGGTACCATAACTATACCCAACATTCATTGAAGCGCTTTGCGTGTGGTTTTCTGTGCTCTGCGTGTTTTGCGCACTTTCAAAGGTGATATCTTCACCTGCTCCCATGGTGATATTCCCGCTCTGTTCATCATTGCTTTGCATCGGGTTTGTACCGGCAATAATATCGGCTCCAACACCATGAATGCTGCCTTATTTAAAGTGCCACCCGCTTGAATAAAGAAGGGCACTATTTTGACTCCCTACTTCATTCATGATTTTATCTAACGACCTTTATTAACGATGGGGAGGACGCTTTGGTGATCGCTTTTGTAAAGCTTTTTGCTTTTGCTGACGTTTTCTTTCATCCTCAAAATGCGTTAGTAAAGCGCGTTCCTGTTTCGTTTTATTGGTCACACCAAAGGTGTCATTGTCCATAAACTGCTGATATCCTGCTATCATTAAATTGCTTAAGAATGAGCCACTTTTTGGAGGTTGTGTAAAATAGATCCCTTTTGAATCTTGCAATTTATACCGGAAACCTGCTTTTTTCATGCACTCATAAACTGAGGCAAATTCACTCGCATACGAATTCATATCGTCAGGAGAAGCATAAACCGGTTTCCAACCACATTTTGACAAGGATTGTTGGATCATCGCTTTATCGACACCTGGTTTTTCCCATAATGCTAAAGTTGATGGAGGAGGTTGGTTAACACATCCAGCTGTAGTTAAGAGAGCTATGCAGCTCAATAGTTTTAAGATTTTTTTCATTTTCCCCTCTTTCAATGGATTTATTTACAATAAAAAGGCTCTAAAGCCTGTTGATATTTTATCTCCGTTTTTCAAGACAGTTCTGGACTGAGTTGAGATGGTAGATTGAGAAAACAATCCTGCCATTCCAAGTAAAGGCAAGGATGACAGATTGTTGATCATCACAAGAAAGACTTAAGGATAGCATTCATATTGTTCTGGATGCTTTTTACAAAAAGGGCTGTTCAAGCGCTTCTTGACACTGCGCTGTGGAACAACAGCGCCTGGACGACAAATGGGCAAGTTTTCAGCTTTATGATTTCCACACCAGCCTCCCCCCACATCATATTTATAGCGAAATCCCGCTTGGAGCATGCAAGCATCAATGGTTGCATTTGCATTATTACTGAGCTTTCTACTTTCTGGATCCTTATCATAAGGGGTTGGCATACCGCATTCTAACAAGGCTTTTCCTATCTCCGTAAAATCTGCTCCTGGCTTCTCCCATGCCCCTATAGAAGATATGGGAGTTTTATTAAACTGGCACCCAGCTATACTTAACAAAGTTACAGCACTTAATAATTTTACGATGTGTTTCATTTTTTACTCCATGATTTACTTGAAGGAACTTGTTCACGATGAGATGAGCCGTAAAGCATGTTGCACATACGCCCCGCATCTCCAAGGCAAGTATGGGAGCTTATGGGATTCATGATCACTCTCCACCATTCTTTCCACATGTTACTACCAGTAGGTATTGTCTCGTAAGTATAGCCATTGCCGCCAATAATTCTGCTGACAAAGTCATATCTATTCCCATCAAAACCAACAATGGTTTGTTTGCTATCACTCACATACCCTAACAGACCGGATGCAACTAAAACATTAAAGGCTGGTCCATAGAGATTGATAGTCGTGTTTTCGTTGGCTATACC
>NZ_JBHIQG010000407.1:0-1964 GCF_042196425.1 Bartonella sp. AD328YNZD
CTCCATAGCGAAAATATCGCTCTAGAAGCACGCGTGAAGGAACGAACACAAGAATTAGAAAAAGCACGCAATCACGCCGAAAAAGAACGCCAACGGGTTGAAATATTGTTGCAGGATGCAAGCCATCGCATTGGCAATTCTCTTGGCACGGTGTCTTCTTTGCTGGGGCTTCAGTTAAGTCGGAGTAAAAATGAAGAAGTCCGTGCTGTTCTAGGGGCTGCACGGGATCGTATTCAGACAATTTCCACAGCACATCGTCGTTTGCGTTTAAGTGATGATATGGAAACGACACTATTGGCAGAGTTTCTCAGTTCTGTTGTGCATGATGTCGAATTGGCGGTTCCTTTTGAATTGCGTGAAAACATCACCATTCACACCAACTTTAAAGAGTGTCGCCTGTCTTCAAGAGATGCAACAACACTTGGAATTATCCTTGGTGAGTTGCTGACCAATTCTTTAAAACATGCCTTTCCTGATCAACGGTCGGGCCATATTTATATCTCCTTTGGTCCTGAGCCAAATGGACAATTGATGCTCATTGTAGAAGATGATGGCGTGGGGATGAAGAGCCAAACTTTAAAACAAAAGACAGGACTTGGTCGTGTGGTTGTGGAACAGCTTTGTATGCAATTTGGTGAAAAACCTCTGTTTGAAACTTCTGCTTTAGGAGGCACAAAGATTATCATTCCTTTGCCAAAACTTAGCACGAATAGTTCAAAAAAAATCTCTGACTGATTTTAAAAAATGGTAAATTTTTTCTTTGCCAGTGGTAAGCTTCCTTTGATTTATCGCGAAGGCATGGGGAGGGCGCCTTTTCACAAGAAGGAGGATAAAATAAGGCTTTAATAGCGCAAATACATCACCTTCATCTTAGAATTGTTGATTGTCTTCAAGAAAGGCAACTTTATTTTTTCATCTTTTGGTGTCATATTTGTTTCTGACTTTTTGCTTTATTGACTCTAATTATGGCTTTTAACATTCTCCTTTCTTAAAGCTTTGAAGTGCTGAAGTTAGCCTTTAAATTTATTTTGAATAAGAGCTTGCTTGAACCAATAATATTTACATTGATACGCTCGATTTTTTTTGCAAAGAGAGAGTTTTTTCACGTTTTATTCTTTTTGTAAGGGTTGTTAAAATTTTAAATAGAGGGTGTTTTTGTAAGCGTGTGGGAGAAATATTCTTAAGGTAAAACGTGCTCGTAAAACTCATGAAGCACCCTCCTTTGGGGCTTTAAACAGCATCAGTGTTCAACCAGTGGAATCTGTTCAATAAAAAGCTGGATTGTTTATAGAGTGATGGGCGTTTTAGAATCTTCATCCTTTAGGGGGCACATCTTTGATTTAAGATTTTATTGCATGGCAAATAAGGGGGCTATCGTTTTAATAAAAGAAACAAGAAGCGTTAGCTTTTTTGAGTGTCATATTTTGCACTTTTCTGTTGTGGGTAAACCTGAAAAGGAGAGCGTTTAATTTTTGATCCTTGTTATGCTGCTTTGAGTGGTTATATCTTTCGGCGTATCCTTTACAGATCTTTAAAGTGCGGAAATCGCTTTGAAAAAAATTAAGCGCTCAAGCATATTTTTTAGATGTTTAAGTCATAAAAAGCTGCAGGTGTTTCATGCTTTAAGTCTCTTCAGAGGGGGGTATCGGGCTGTTTATCAAAGAATCAATATTGTTTTTTTCTTGTAGGAATGTTTGTAGGTCTTGATTGGTTAAGGCTTTGCTATCCGGTATACGGATGCGCATGGGATCAACTTTGACGCCATTGACAATGATTTCAAAATGACAATGGGGACCAGTTGCCATTCCTGTTGATCCGACATATCCAATGATTTGTCCTTGTCGTACTTTCACGCCTGGTTTGATGTCTGGTGCATAACGACTTTGATGTGAATAACTGCTAATATACCCATTGGCATGTTGAATTTCCGTATGATTTCCATAGCCGCCTGTTACACCTACTTT
>NZ_JBHIQG010000408.1:0-1959 GCF_042196425.1 Bartonella sp. AD328YNZD
TGAACGCAAAATAGGCAACGAACGCATATCAGAAATAAGTCGGTTGTAACCAAATGACGTGCCTCGCTCACAAAGCATAACATTCGGATTACCACTGTAAACAACCTTTTTTAAAACATTCTCCATGTCCCACGGCGCTAAAAACTGACCTTTTTTAATGTTAATAACACATTCTGTTTTAGCGGCTGCTACCAAAAGATCTGTTTGACGACATAAAAAAGCCGGTATTTGTAAAATATCAACTGTAGAAGAAACAATTGTACATTGCTCTTCTGTATGCACATCAGTTAATATGGGACAATCAAACTCTTTTTTTAAATCAGAAAAAATAGCCATTGCTTTTTCAAGACCAATGCCGCGTGCCGCACTCAAAGAGGTTCTGTTGGCTTTATCGTAACTTGATTTATAAACAAACCTGATACCAAGCTGATCGGTAATTGTTTTAATACGACCAGCCATTTCAAAAGCATGATCTCGACTTTCCATCTGACACGGACCCGCAATTAATGAAAGAGGCATTTCATTTGAAAAAATCATATTTCCAACTTTCACACGGGCATTTGGTTTAGTCATTTTATCCCTCAAAAGCAAAGTAACCAAATTTATGCATTAAACTAATCGACTTTGTTCTACAGCGGCTTCAATAAAAGAAGAAAAAAGCGGATGTGGATCAAAAGGACGAGATTTTAATTCTGGATGATATTGAACACCAATAAACCATGGATGATCTACATATTCTATCGTTTCTGGTAAAATACCATCAGGAGACATCCCAGAAAAAATCAAACCACACTGTTCTAACTTATCCTTATAATCAATATTGACCTCATAACGATGACGATGTCGCTCGACAATCTTGGTCATCCCATAAATTTGAGCAATATGACTCTCTTCCCTTAATTCAGCAGCAAAAGCACCAAGGCGCATTGAACCGCCGAGATCACCATTTCTTGTACGTTTTTCAAGAACGTCTCCTTTAAGCCATTCTGTCATTAAACCTACAATTGGATTGTCTGTTTCGCAAAATTCACTTGATGAAGCATTCTCAATCTGTGCAATATTGCGTGCAGCTTCTATACAAGCTAATTGCATTCCAAAACAAATTCCTAAAAATGGAACTTTACGCTCTCGTGCAAATTGAATTGCTCGAATCTTCCCTTCAGACCCTCGTGCCCCAAAAGCACCTGGAACCAAAATTCCATGGGCTTTTTGTAAAGCTGAAACAGAATCTTCTTTTTCAAAAAGTTCCGAATCAATCCACTCAATATTAACCTTCACTTTATTCGCTAAACCACCATGCGCAATCGCTTCGATAAGGGATTTATAAGCATCCTTTAAGCCCGTATATTTTCCTACAACAGCAATCGTAACTTCTCCTTCAGGATGGTGAATGCGATGCGTAATATCTTCCCAACGATCCATCTTGGGGGAAGGAGCCGAATCGATTCCAAAAGCGCAAAGAACTTCAGAGTCCAAACCCTCCTTATGGTATGCCATAGGAACATCATAAATTGTTGGCATATCTAATGCCTGAATGACTGCATTGGAGCGAACATTGCAAAAAAGTGATAATTTGCATCGTTCTGTTTCTGGAATAGATCGATCTGCACGTACAAGCAAAATATCAGGAGAAATACCAACTGCTTGCAATTCTTTGACAGAATGTTGTGTTGGTTTCGTTTTTAATTCACCTGCCGAAGGAATATAAGGCATTAAGGTGAGATGGACATAAACGACATTTTGTCTCGGTAGCTCATTGCGAAGCTGACGAATCGCTTCTAGAAAAGGCATTGCTTCAATATCACCAACCGTTCCACCTATCTCACACAAAACAAAATCAAACTCTTCATTTCCCATCGTAATGAATCTCTTAATTTCATCTGTAACATGAGGAATAACTTGGACTGTTGCCCCCAAATAATCACCACGCCGCTCTCGTTCAATGATATTGCGATAAAT
>NZ_JBHIQG010000409.1:0-1945 GCF_042196425.1 Bartonella sp. AD328YNZD
TTTTTTGATTAGCTTCTTTCGTGAACAAGCTTTATGGTCCGTTAAATGGATTGATCCAGCAAAGGCTATCGCTAAACATACCAGATCATTATTGCCATTGTCGGAAAAAATACAGCAGCAACCTGTAAAGAAATATCAAGATTTTGTGTTGCTAACATCAAAAAAGGTCACTTCTTCAACGGAGCGTTTATTAAAAGGATTTGGCTTAAAACTCATGAAAAGAGTTGACTTTGGGATACGAGATCAATAAAATTGTTCCAGCTTTTTCTTTCAAGAAAATGGCATTAATTGACGTGTCCCGTGGATAACTTTGCATATTGATATGTTAAGGTATTCTGTCAGTCTTTAGTATTTAAAGGCAGAGGAGGGCGCGTTTCCTTGGGGTCTTAAGATCTCGTGTTTTATTTTAAAGGAAATGCGATGAGTAAACGCGAAACAACAAAGTATAAAATTGACCGTCGTATGGGAGAAAATATTTGGGGTCGTCCAAAATCTCCCGTCAATCGTCGTGATTATGGTCCAGGTCAGCATGGACAGCGTCGTAAAGGAAAACTTTCTGACTATGGGGTGCAGTTGCGCGCTAAACAAAAGCTGAAAGGGTTTTATGGAGATATTTCAGAAAAGCAATTTCATAAAACTTATGAAGAAGCCGCTCGTCGACGGGGGGATACTGGTGAAAATCTTATCGGTCTGTTAGAGTCACGTTTGGATGCTGTCGTCTATCGCGCAAAATTTGTACCTACAATTTTTGCTTCTCGTCAATTTATCAACCACGGTCATGTTAACGTAAATGGGCGGCGTACAAATATTCAATCTTATCGTTGTAAGCCTGGTGATGTTATTGAGGTTCGGGAAAAATCAAAACAACTTGTTTTAGTTTTAGAAGCAGTACAATTGGCAGAACGTGATGTCCCTGATTATATTGAAGCTGATCATAAACAGATGAAAGCAACCTTTACACGTATTCCTGCTTTTGCAGATGTTCCTTATGCTGTGCAAATGGAACCTAATTTGGTTGTTGAATTTTATTCTCGATAATTTTTTATGAGGAAACATGTTTTCCTCTTTCTGTAATTATAACTTCAAAATAGTGTGTTTTTTATAATCTTTGAAGTTAACAAGTGTTTTTTGTGAATGGTTCTATATTAAGTTTATTGCTATGTTTTAGAGCGATAAACTTATATAGTTCCATTTCTTTTTTATGTATCTAATTTTATAAATTCAAAAAACATAAATGTAAGTTTACTTTATATTTGTTTCTGTCTTTGCAAAACGAGCTATTACTTGTGCAGGATATGGTATTATGAATGATGTTTCAGTTGAATATCAGGCAATAAAAGAAAACGAAGAGAGAGATGATCTTTTGGAAAGAGAAGCAGATGAATGTCATCCAATATTTCGGGTTGCTCCTTCCAGCGTAGAATTTAATAAATTGCGCAAACGGCTTTTGCGTCATATGCGGCAGGCTTTGGATGATTTTTCTATGCTCTCTACGGGAAAAAAATGGCTTGTCGCTTTATCGGGTGGAAAAGACTCTTATGGTTTATTAGCGCTTCTTTTAGACTTAAAATGGCGTGGTCTTTTACCCATTGAAATTCTTGCTTGTAATCTTGATCAAGGACAACCAGGATTCCCGAAACATATTCTTCCAGACTTTTTAAGTTCTTATAAAATTCCCTATCGTATTGAATATCAGGATACTTATTCCATTGTTACAGATAAATTGGCAAAGACGCAGACATATTGTTCCCTTTGTTCTCGTTTACGACGAGGAAATCTCTATCGCATTGCACGTGAGGAGGGCTGTTCTGCATTAGTTTTAGGTCATCATCGTGATGATGTTTTGGAAACGTTTTTCATGAATTTGTTTCATGGTGGTCGATTAGCCGCTATGCCTGGAAAACTTAAAAATGATGAAGGTGATCTTTTTGTATTACGTCCTCTT
>NZ_JBHIQG010000410.1:0-1938 GCF_042196425.1 Bartonella sp. AD328YNZD
CGATTTACACCATTAAACATTCGGAATCGGACGCCGGTGGCAGAATCTCTACCACAATTGCAAGAAAGGAACTTGATGTTTGTATTAATGATATCGGGGGAATACCACCAAAACCTCAAGATAGTATTGTGATCATCTCTCCTGAAAATAACAAAGCCCCCTCTTCTCAAGAGCACTTCGTGGTCACAGATGTCCAAGCCTCTGAATCCGATATGTATAAGCTTATCTTGCGGGAGCTAAAACAATGAAACATCTTTGTCTTGTGTGTTTAAAAGTCAATAAGGCTGCCCAAGAGATCGGATTACTGCTGTAAATCTTGGACTTGAAAAGGCGGTGAATTGGTAATTCCATGGTACGCCAGTACGGCGACTAATTTGGCATCCTTGATATGTTATCGTTACTGATGCAATTCGTGTCCAAGTAGTTCGTTCATTCCTTTTAGAGCTTTCAAATACAATGGCTTGATCTGTTACCAAAAGACGTCCAAAAAGTGTGGTCTTTTTATTAATATCAAAGGAAACGCGTTCTTGAACACCCAACAATTTTTCATTGCGTGCTAAACGATAATCGTATTCACTTGCATCAAGTTCTTGAAACATTTCACATGCTTCAGAAAAACTAGTTATTTCAATATCTGGTAGCAACATTGCAACTTGTTCTTCAAAAAGCTTTACTTTTTTATTTTCAAAATGGACAGCGATCCCCAAAAGTAAAACAATAATAATGGCGACTAATAACCATGGTGAAATACTTATTATTGCTACTATACTCCCAATCAATAGAGCACAAAACAGAAAAATCTTGATCCCCTTTTCCAATCGTTCGTTTTTAAGTGCTGGAGACGTTTTATTAATGACTGAAAAATCAGAAGAAGAGTGTGCATGAGAAGGCGACACTGAAACCTGTTCTGGAATCTTCTTTTCAAAACGTTTTTTGCGTTTGTATCGCCAATAAGCAAAAATAGACAATGCAAAAAATGCAAAGCAGATTAACCAAAACCATCCCCAAAAGCCTAGGCCATCATTTTCATCTGATTTATTGTCTTGAATGGGTGCGATTTTCTTATCAGTATTCTCAACTGGTGCCTGAGCCATGCTTTCATCTTGAGTAGCAACATCTATTGACGGAGTCGAAGAGAGGGTAACAACTTCATTATTATGTACAACTTGATCTGGTTTGTCTTTCTGTACAGCAACACCTACTATTGGAGCACCGACAAATAATAGAGCGCCAACACAAAGAGTCTTTAACCCCATTTTGCGCCATTTTTTTCTACATACGAAAACGATCCCAGTGATAATAATTGGTAAAGATAACAACCATACAATAATCGCAATTGTATCAAGTACGTCGCGCATTATTTCCCCTCCGCTATAAATAAAAAAAGAGGAAATTTAAAGTGAGTCTATAAATAAAGTAAAGATGTGCCTATATAATTTAGAAAAATGTAATATTATCTATTGACATCATCATAAGGATATGAATAATCGAATCAGGTGCCTAAGAAACACCGTAGGAAATACCAAGCGGACGAACTACCGATATAGTTTATTCTCCGCACATTAAAGGCTTTGACTCATTGTATGTTACATGCATATAATGATTTTGTCGGGTGTGGTTACGCTATACAATACCCTTTGGGAAAAGCATAACGACGGACTTGGTACCGTGTTTCTTAGCACCCGGCACTCTCTTAGAGTGTCATTAAGAAACCTCTATTACCAAGGAGTTCATCATGAACACTCTTATAGAAATTAAAAGAAGCACTGCTAATAGTGCTATCCCTCAAACTATGTCTAGTCGTGAAATTGCTAATTTGTGTAAAAAGCAGCACGCACATATTATGCGTGATATCAAGAAGATGCTTGAAGAACTTAACGGCTCCAAATTTGGATTGGTTGATTTTATCGGTACTTACGTTGATGCAAAAGGTGAAAG
>NZ_JBHIQG010000411.1:0-1931 GCF_042196425.1 Bartonella sp. AD328YNZD
TTTATTTTTAAAGATTGCCGTACTCCATGTTTGAATTATTTTATTATTTACAGTTTTAAATAAAGGTTGTTGGATTGTTTTATAAGATTTAAATCTTAAGATGTGGGTTGGAGCTTTTTAATGTGTGGAATTATTGGAATTCTTGGAAAGAGGTGTGTTACGTCTTCTCTGGTTGAGGGTTTAAAACGTCTTGAATATAGAGGGTATGATTCATCTGGGGTGGCGACAGTCCATAATGGGCATCTTTATCGTGTACGTGCTGAAGGAAAACTTGTTCGTTTAGAAGAAAAATTAAAAAAAATACCTCTGGAGGGAAGTTTAGGGATTGGCCATACCCGTTGGGCTACGCATGGAATTGCTGTTGAACGCAATGCGCATCCCCATGTAACTAAAAAACTTGCAGTTGTTCATAATGGTATTATTGAAAATTTTATAGAATTACGAAAGGAACTCATTGAGGATGGTTATATCTTTGAAACAGAGACAGATACAGAAGTTATTGCACATTTAATAACGCGTGCATTAAAAAGTGGTCTTTCTCCGCAAGAAGCCATGCGTACAAGTTGGAAACGGTTGCAGGGGGCTTTTGCTATTGCTCTTATTTTTGAAGGTGAAGATAATCTTATGATTGCGGCTTGTTCTGGTCCACCGCTGGCAATCGGTTATGGAAAAGATGAATTTTTTGTGGGATCAGATGCCATTGCTTTAGCGCCATTCGTTGATCATATTAGCTATATGGAAGATGGGGATTGGGCTGTTATCACACGGGAGGGTGTCACAATTTACGATGCCAACAACCAACTGATAAAACGTCCTGTGACACCATTACTTGAAGGGGCTTTATTGATCTCTAAGGGTAATCATCGTCATTTTATGCACAAGGAAATGTTTGAACAACCTGAAGTGATTTCTCATAATTTGGCGCATTATCTTGATCTTGGGAATTATGCAGTTCGACCACTTGAGAATTTGATTGATTGGAAAAATATTCATCGGCTTCTTTTTGCGAGTTGTGGAACGGCTTATTACTCAACCTTAGTTGCGCGCTATTGGTTTGAAAAATTTGCCGCTTTAAGTGTTGATAATGATGTCGCTTCGGAATTTCGTTACCGCGAACCTCCTATAACGTCTGATGCGTTATCATTGTTTGTTTCTCAATCTGGTGAAACAGCGGATACATTGGCTTCTTTGCGTTATTGTCGTGAACGGGGTATAAAAACAGCAACAATTGTGAATGTTGAACAATCAACAATGGCAAGGGAGGCTGATTTTATTCTCCCAACACTTGCCGGACCAGAAATTGGTGTTGCTTCAACAAAAGCCTTTACCTGTCAATTGGCAACGCTTGCTTCACTTGCTCTTAGTGCTGCTAAACAACGTGGTTATCTTACAGTTCAAATGGAACAGCAATTGGTTCAGCAGTTGGCAGAAGTTCCTCGTATTTTAAATGAGGTCTTAAAATTAGAAGGCAAAGTTGAATCTATTTGTCGTGATTTGGTGAATGCAAAAAGTGTTCTTTATTTAGGACGTGGAACTTCTTATCCGATTGCTTTGGAGGGAGCTCTTAAATTGAAAGAGCTTTCTTATATTCATGCTGAAGGTTATGCGGCGGGTGAGTTGAAGCATGGGCCAATTGCGTTGGTAGATGAGACAATACCCGTTATTGTTGTGGCGCCTTATGATCGATGGTTTGAAAAGACTTTTTCTAATATGCAAGAAGTAGTAGCGCGCAATGGTCGTATTATTTTAATAACCGATAAAAAAGGAGCAGAAGCAGCTTGTTTTCAGACTTTATCAACGATTACTTTGCCAGATGTTTCAGAATTTATTGCTCCTATTATTTATGCTCTCCCCATTCAGTTAATCGCTTATCATACGGCTGTTTTATTAGGAACAGATGTTGATCAACCCCGTAATTTAGCAAAATCAGT
>NZ_JBHIQG010000412.1:0-1912 GCF_042196425.1 Bartonella sp. AD328YNZD
TTTATACGCAATGTTTTATATGGCAAAGGCAATGATGGTTTCTTACAACGCTTTCAAATGCTTGTCTTTCCCGATGAGACAAAAGATTGGAAATGGGTTGATAGACCGCCCAATCAAGAGGCATGGGAAACGTATGAAGGGGCATTTCGTTCTCTTTATGATAACCCCCTTGGTTCACCAGAACACCCTCTTGTGATGCGCTTTTCTGCTGAAGCTCAAGAGATCTTTCGTGAATGGATGCAAAAGATTTTTAAAGAAGCCAAAGAGAACAACCTTTCTGAAAGCTTACAAGCGCATCTTTTGAAAATGCCTAAAACCATAGTAAGTCTTGCGTTGATTTTTGAAATAACCGAAGGGGGTCGTTTTGAAATCAATAAAGATGCCCTTCAAACAGCCTTGCGATGGGAAAAATATTTGTTCAGTCATGTCAAACGTCTTTATGCGGCGGCGGATAGCTTAGCAACAGAGGGGGCAAAATTGATTGTCGAGCGCTGTGATCATTTACCCGATGTCTTTACTTTACGTGATATTCATCAAAGAAGTTGGATCGGTTTAACAGATAATAGAGCCGTTAAGCAAGCTTTAGAGCTCTTATGTCGTTCCAATCATATTCGTCAAATATCAGTGGAAAATAGCTCTCAAAGTGGTCGACCTACCATACGCTATGAATGGAATCCTTTCGTTAAAAACAACAGCATCAAGCAATGAAGCCATTGTAATTTTTTGTTGTCCTTAAAACCTTCAAAGATCTTATCGTACCAACAGAGGGTTTACGAATTATCTTTGAGGGTTTTTGTTTTATCATTTTTAAAAGAAGAAACATAAAGAGTCCTTTTAACCTTGTGTCAAAGATATCCAAAACACAACCTCTATAGGTTTTGACGGGGTTTTGAGTTTTGAGGGTTGCTGCTATTATGTAAAAAAACGATAAAAAGTAAAAACATTATATTTCAATAGGTTAAGATTTTACAGATCTTAAAAAAACAACCTCTATTGATAATGCAATCTATAAATTCAACTAATAATATACGTTTTGAGGGGGGGTTGACGGTTTTTACACCTTCAAAACCTATAAGCAAAATTCGTAATAAAACTTATCAAAATACTCATTCTGATATTTTAAAGCACATATCAAATTTGTCTTTTTTTTCATAAAACAAATAGCAAATTTCACTACTTTGCTGATCTGATCTCTCTCATGGGCTGTGGATAAGCAGCATTTAAAAAACTTTTTGAAAACATTATCGGCTTTTTTAGCATTTTTTCCAGTTTTCTCACTATTCATTCAAAATGGATTTAATTAATTTCATTTAGATTCTTTTGAAGAGAATTAATCTGTATCGTAGATAGTTATGGAGTCTATTCTTTATGCTTCAACCTCATCATTCTGATAATGAACACGTCACGCTACGCTCTCTGTTGGAATTCTACCGTAAAAAGGCAAAATCACCCCGTGAATTGGGAACGCTGTTTGAAAACCTTGTAAAGGTTTATTTAGCTGAAGACCCGTTGCAAAAGCAAGAATACGAAAAGGTTCAAACTTATTTGGAATGGGCGCAAGAGCATGGAGAAAATGGAACTGATATTGGGATTGATTTGGTCGCTACAATCCGTGATGAAGGAGGCTATGCGGCTATTCAATGTAAATGCTATGATGCTTCTCACATAATTAAAAAAGAAGATATTGATAGTTTTATTGCTGCCTCGGGCAAAAAGATCTTCACCCGTCGCATACTGGTTGATAGCACCGAAACAGATTGGAGTGACAATGTTGAACTGACTTGTGAAGGACAAGAGGTTCGTATTCAACGGATTAATCTATTTGATTTGGAAAGCAGTCAAATCGATTGGGGGGCTTATAAAGAACAAGGACAAGCTGTTCTTAAAGAGAAACCGAAGAAAAAGCTTTTAG
>NZ_JBHIQG010000413.1:0-1897 GCF_042196425.1 Bartonella sp. AD328YNZD
GACGATAAACATCTCGCTTTACAGGTATCGGTCCTCCGGTCTTAACCCGAATATAATGACGTGTCATCAAAATACCTCTCAACGATTGGTCACGAATTGCACGACCACAACACACTCTCCAGCCGCAGTTGTTTTATCCCGTGTTGCATAAAGCGTAAGCTCTTGATCTTCTGGAACAAACTCTTTTTGGTTGGTTGATGTAAAATCTTGAGTGCTTTGGGTTTTGATGTCCTTTTCACTAAACTCATTACCACCATAGGTGCTACCTATCTTTAATTTCGCATCCGAAAACGCTGTCTTCACAAACGCTTTAATCGAAAGGATCATTGCACCACGCGGTAAAGTCCCGATTTTGCGCGTCAAATGCTTATCTTTATGCGAGATATTCAAGCGAAAAAAACTCACTTGTTGCGTAACCAAATTTCTCCCTTGTAGGGGCTGTGGTAATCCTTCTGCCATGTTTTATTTCCTTTCTTTGAAAATTAAGAAGGCTTTTCGCCTGTGCAAGTTGAAACAACAACGGTTCCAAAATCTTGCGCATGTTGTCCTCTTCCAGGCATTTGGAAACGTGTTTTCTTCATGCCTATGATTGTCTTAGCTGCAACACTATATACTCGTTGATAATCATCAAGCTCTTCAACCAACTTATAGCGCGTGTCTTGATTTTCTGCTCCAAAGGCAAGCATCACACTTTGTGCACCCAGTAATACAGCACGTCGGACATTTTCTTCAACACTACCATCGGATTTAACACCATGGGTTACATGTTCGGATTCTCGTAAAATCACACCATTATACATGCCTAAAGAGCCATCAAAAATCGGGTTCTTCGCGCGCGAACCTGAATAAACTGCCTTTTGTATATCAAGCCACTGACCAGTATCGGTATTGGTACGCAATTGCATAACTTGTATGGGATGAAGATACATGACGTAAACATTCGAACCACCAACACGTACTGGTCTGATTTTGGGGTTAGCCAACTTTGCAACTTTAACAGCTTCATCAATCAACTTAAGACTAAAACCGTGTTTTGCCAGCTCTTTTACGTCTTCATCTTTCGTTTTGGCTTCTGGTCGCACAATGCGCTTACTGCTTGGTGTCAATGGTGCATTAAAACCATAATACAATTCATCAAGTTCAACTTCACGTCCTTCAAACTTTATTGTAGGCGCTGTATATCCGCAAACTTGAAGAAAAAACATCAAACTCAAACGGTCTGCAAACCAATCAACCAATGCCTTATGTGCTTCGTCGCGTAAACTAAACAAAATACGTTGTTGATCAATCGTACCTTTATTTTTTGTTGAAACAGCGTTATTAAGTTCATTGATATATAATTTATCATGGAGAAATTGGAGCGCTTCTTCATTGCCTTTAAGCGTTTCACCCTCGCTTACACCACGCCCCATAATCTGTGCTCGTAAGCTAAATGTAACACAATCGCCACCTTCTTTCCTAAGTTCATTTTTGACTTGAATGATACTATTGGAGCCTTCTCCCATTAATGGTTCAATATCAAGCGCTTTAGACGCTTCATAATTTAATCTCTTTGACCAAGCTTTCACCGCTTGAGCATCATTAATAGGTATACGTGTTATTGCCATTGATTTTACCTTTCTTTGCTATAAAAAAAACCGGCTTAAAGCCGGCAAAAACCCGCATTAAAAGCGGATTACGTTATGCGCCTAGACTATAATCAGCCATCGCGCCCCATTAACTTATCAAAAATGATTTGATTCTTAGGATTGCTATACCATTCTCCAAATTCTTTATCAGACATATTTCCAATAGATTCTAAAGTCATAGGACCCGTCACGCCCCCTCCTCCAGATGCCGTTAAGGTTCTCGCAGAATTTTGCCGACTTTGAAGTTCTGCAACTTGATTATTCACTTG
>NZ_JBHIQG010000414.1:0-1891 GCF_042196425.1 Bartonella sp. AD328YNZD
AAAATTTACACAAACATTTTTTGGGATTTTGGGAAAATTTATCCCGTTGTGTCGTAAAATATCATCATTGATGGCAAAGATATAATTGGTGGCAATAATATAAGTTCCGTAAACATGAGGTATTTTTAATTGAGAGCATGTGAATACGGAGTTTATTATAGTGCCTCATGGGATAGAGCGTGGTGTGCACTATCGTGTGATGTTAGCTTGCATTTTAATCAGAGATCAGCTGTAAAATGGCTTTCTGTTTTATCGAGGTTAGGACTCTAAATTTTTTGAGCAGAAGATATTCCTCTGTACTTGATATAACTTCATCATGGTGGTACGGAGGCTGTGGTTTTGTTAAAATATCCGCATAGAAAAAGGAAACTGGAACATTGAGAATATCGGCAATTTCTTTTAAACGCCCTGCGCTGACACGATTTAAGCCGTTTTCATATTTCTGGATTTGTTGGAAGGTGACACCTAAATGTTGACCTAATGTTTTTTGAGATATCTTCAACATTTTTCGTTTCAAACGAATCTTTTTGCCAATGAAAATGTCAATATTAAGATTTTTGGCTTGCATTTTAAAGCCCCCTCCGAGTGCGAGCGCCCTCGCATGAGTATTCCGGGAGTCTAAAAACACTGAACTCAAATCAGCATTTTGCTTTTAGTGCTGAAAGCACTTGGACATAGCAAAATCTCCCGGAATTCCGGGATACCCGCAAAGCGGGGTCAATTCATGTTTGAGTTTTCGGGTTTTTAGATCCCTATTGGTCGTTGCGTATGCGACCAAAACACTTTTCAAGTCATAAAGTAATTTCGGGGGATTAGCAATAAAAATAGTTTTTTAATAAGAGTCGGCGTGTTTTTCGTCCAAGCAAAAAATGCCTAGGGGGGGCTGTTTTGTAAAATACGCATGAATGCTTATGAACAGAATGCATTATCACATAATGTTAGCGTATCTGCTCATCAGAGAGCAGCTGTAAAATGGCTCTTTGTTTTATCGAGGTTAGAACTCTAAATCTTTTGAGCAGCAGGTATTCTTTTGTACTTGATGCGATTTCATCATGAGAGTACGGGGGCAGTTGTTTTGTTAAGATATCAGCATAGAAAAAGAGAAGTGGAACATTTGAGATAGCGGCAATTTATTTTAAACGCCCTATGCTGACACGATTTAATCCGTTTTCATATTTCTGGATTTGTTGGAAAGTGGCACCTAAATGTTGACCTAATGTTTTTTGAGACATTTTAAGCATTTTTCGTCTCAAACGAATTTTTTTGCCAATGAATTTGCCACTGAAAATGTCGTTATAAGGATTTTTACCAAGACCCTAGAAAATGCTACACGGGATATAGAAAACTCTTCAGCTGCTTCAATCACAGATAGTCCAAGTTTTGCATTTACATCTTCGCGTAACAATTCGCTAGGGTGTGGGGCATTTTTCATTATTTTTAGTATTCTTCTTTTCTTAAATCTTAAAGCTATAATTTACACTATTTTGTATTGTCACAATCTATAATAAAATTTATCCACTCTGGCTAGAATGAGGGTTTTTATTGAGATGCAAATCTCTTTGCCTTTCGCAAGAGCTTTTAAGTCTTTACGTGTAAAATATAGAGAATGTTTACATTAAATAGCGGGTTCATTTGGGCTGAGTACTTATATGAGCACGTAGTTCTCCGTTCACACTATACTGAAAAAGAGACACTATAGTGCTACTATTTAATTTTACTCTATACCTCAAATTCACACCCATGTTTTGTTGCTTTTGAGGTTGATCTGTATAGATCACATTATATCCATTCCGTCGCAACAGATTGATAAATAAAGGAGTAAAGTTGTCTGCTGTATTATTTTTCTTTATAAGAAATGTGGTTGTAGCTGGTGGTAGAGGTCTCTTGATAT
>NZ_JBHIQG010000415.1:0-1884 GCF_042196425.1 Bartonella sp. AD328YNZD
GACGCGCGAAATTCTTTAGAAAATGGTTTCTTAATTTTGCTCGTCTCATGGAGGCGATAGAGAATGTCTTTGCACATATGAAACAGTGGTTTTCAAAACATTAACAATTTGATCCCCTTAGGTCGCTCCTGTTATAAATGCAGCCCACTGTTCCATAAGGGTATGTCGTTGTTCTAAAAAATCTGTCCGCATATAAGCTTTTGTCACTGAACTCCCAACTGAATGCGCAAGAACAGTTTCAGCAATCTCAAATGGTGTTGACGTTGTTTCTGCTATCCAGTCACGAAGACTAGATCTGAAACCATGGGGTCTATAATCAAAACCTTTGTCTTTCATGAATTTAGAAAGTGTTACATCAGATACAGGCTTTCCAGAACTCCCAGCAAATAAAAAACCATTCTTTTCAAAGGGGAGGGATTTCTCAATCATTTTCAAAGCTTCATGACTTAATGGCACGCGAAAATCTGAAACTTTTCCAACAATACCTTTCATATTTTCTTTTGGTATTGTCCATATATTTTTATCTATTTGTTCAAGACGCAAATATCGCAATGGATATGACCTTACCCCCGTCAAAATAAGCAACTTCAGTGCTAAATTTGAAAGAATCTTATCATCTAAATTCTGATAAAAAGCCGGAACTTCTTGCCATGGCATAGCAGGAATATTTTGAACATTTTGAATAAACTTTCCTAATAAAGCTTTTGCTTTTGGGACCAATTGCATATCCACATCTATGCCACGCGCTGCGGCATGTTTTATAGCAATATTCAAACGTGATAAAGCCTTGCTCGCTGTTTCATTTTTTGTTTTCCAAATAGGCAACAAACACTCTTTTATATCAAATTGCGTCAATTCAGTAATTGCTATATCCCCAAGTTTAGGAAAAACATGCAATGTAAGAGGTGCTAACCACCTTGCTGCTTTACCTTCATTTTTCAATTCGCTTTTTTTAGCTTCAAAAGCACTTAAAACTATTTTTTGTAAAGAAATACTATCAACTGCCTGCCGTAATTTTTCATTTTTCCTTTTACGAATCGGGTCAATACCTTGGTGCAAAAGGTCACGGCAAGCTGTAGCTTTAAGCCTCGCTTCTTTCAAAGATACAACGCTACAAGAGCCTAATCCCATTTCACGACGTTTTTTATTGAAATCAAATCGAAAAACCCAACGCCCTTGATTTTGGGCTGTTTTGATAAGCCATAGCCCAGCTCCATCAGCATATTTTCCTTTAGATAAATTTTTTACAGATAAGACAGATAGTCTATCACGTGTCCTTGTTCTGCTAACCACCTTCTAAACCACCTTTTGAATCGCACTTGGAACGATTTCATTTGATAGCAAGATTATATACAAAAGGCAATTTTATAAATAAAATCAAATAAAAACAGTTAGTTATAAATATATAAAAAAGTAAAACGCGCAATCAGGTGATAGCGTAGAGAATTCTAAAGAAAGAAAAAATAGGTGCCCGCCGTCCGCACCAATTCATGAAAACTTTCTTTATTTTTTAATGTTTAGAAAACTATCTTTAAGTTTACTATTTGCAATAACGATATTATCAGATGATAACTGTAATAATATAAAAGACGAATCATTCCCTCTTTGCAAACAAATATTTCAACCATACCTTGTAAACTAAAGAGTTACATTCTAAACAATAAAGAATCTGAATAACTCTTTAGAATCATTCAAACTTAAAGATTTCTTTCCCACTATAATAAAGGCCCTACCAAAGATAGGACCTCTTAAACTCCTAAGCCGAATTTATTCCTACAAAAACTAGAATTTGTAAGCTATTCCTGCACGAAAATCATTCGTCTTATACTTAACTTCAATCTCGTCTTTAAATTTCTTTTTACCAAAATCTGAGTAACGATATTC
>NZ_JBHIQG010000416.1:0-1881 GCF_042196425.1 Bartonella sp. AD328YNZD
TGAAAACCCGTGGTTAAAATTCGTTCTCCTTGTCCATCTGGGCGCATAACACCGATAGAAAATTGTCCGCTTAATTGTTTTGTAAAGGCGATATAGTCACCCCGTGGAGACCAAATAGGTGTTGAATAACTCCCCTCGTTTGAAGAAATACGTTGAATATCACTCCCATCTGCATTCATTTTATAGATTTGCGGCTTTCCGCTACGATCTGAAGAAAAAACAATTTGTTTGCCATCCGGTGAATAAGAAGCAGAAGTATCAATAGCAGAAGTTGTTGTAAGTCGCGTCATCGTACGGGTTCGTAAATCCATGGTGTAAAGATTGGCACTCCCATCATTTTGTAACAAACTCATGATGACTTTTTGTCCATCAGAAGAAAAACGCGGAGCAATTGTCATGTTATTAAACGTTCCAATCAACTCTCTTTGCCCCATTTCAATTTGTTGGAGATAAACATGAGGTACTTGATTTTCCTCATAAGCCATATAGGTCAATTCTTGTCTTTTTGGGGAAAAACGCGGTGTAAGCACCAATTCACTTCCATCGGACATATAAATCAAATTTGCTCCATCTTGATCCATCATGGCTAAGCGTTTAATGCGTGCATTTTGAGGTCCTGTTTCATCGATAAAAACAATTCTTGTATCAAAATAACCACTTTCTCCTGTCATCTCACTATAGATCTCATCTGCAATTATATGGGCCACACGCCGCCACCGTTCTGTCGCGGTATAAAAACGCCGTCCTTTCAGTTGTCGCTCTCCAAAAACATCCCATAAACGAAAATCGACTCTCAATCGTCCATCGATTTCTCTCATGACTTGCCCCGTCACCAAACCTTGCGCTTTTATTTTCTGCCAATAAGCAAAATGCGGTTGTTTATTAGGACTAGAAGTGTTTTCAACAAAATTTGCTTTATCAAGCGGTAAAAAAAGCCCCGACCGTTCCAGATCGGCTGTCACCACAGCCGTTATTTTAGATCCAATCGAATCATTGGAAATAAAGTCTGTAATTGCAATGGGAATGGGATTAAAATCAGCGCTTGAAATCGTCCCTTTCAATTGCGCATAAACCAATGAAATATTTGAAAGCCACAACCCACAAGTGACAATAAACCAAGCAAAAACTTTATATCTCGTTATAGTCATCATGGAATGCGTCCTTTCGTTAAGCGATTTTTTTATCATCTTATTTCTTGGAGGGGATCAACATTAAAGTCAAAACCTTGCCCCCACAGGCCATATTGATCACGTGGGAGATCTGCATAAGGTTGGCATGAAAAAACAGCCGCGTATACCTGCCTTATCATAATAGCTTGTTGACTCTCAAGACCGCTTACAGGATCAATGATAGGATCACCCACAACCATTCCTTCACGGTCCAAATAAAATCGCAACCGCACGACCGGACGATTCTTTAAATCGCCACCAAGCGCTACAAGTTTAAGCTTCTGTTGAATACACCCCCCAACAATATTGACCAATGTTTGTGCCATTTTTGTGGTATCATTAATATTTTTTCTTGCACCCAAAGCTTCTGGTGTATGAGAACGTTTTGCTCCTCCTCCTTGTGACCGCGCACGATTGAGCAAATTATTTTCCTCCATGGCCAGAATATCTTCAATGGTCTGTTTCTCTTGGTGTTTCTTGCTAAGCTTTGGCGTATTTTGATTCAATGCCGCCTTATTTTTCATTGTAGATTCTTCGTCAAATTTTGGTTTCAACTGTGGAAGAAGAATTTTTTCTGGAAGCACAATTTTGGGAACTTGATGAACCACCTGCTCTGCCGGTACTTTTTGTACCGTTGGAGTCAATTCTTTTGGCGATACCATCTCTTCATTTTTGTGCAAAGGCTTAAGCGCAGTCTCGGGTGCATCCTCCG
>NZ_JBHIQG010000417.1:0-1869 GCF_042196425.1 Bartonella sp. AD328YNZD
AGCCATTGCTTAAAACGCAAGTAACGCATTCCACCGCCTTCAAAACGGCGCGATTGAAAATTCACGGTACCACTGAACATGTCACCACTTGCACCACGTATCGCCCACCCCATCTTCGTACCTAGATCAAAACAAAGAATCGTGTTACTCACCTCGCATCTCCATACAAAACGTATTTTATAGGGATATTTTTCCACCCAGAAAAAATGCTTCAAACTAAGTTTTGACCAGAATTTTTGCTATCTTTTGAAGAAGAGAAAATGTTAGAAGGAGATAATTTTTGAATTATCTGTTCTTGCCTCCATATTTTTTCATTTTTCCTAATTATTTCCTTTTTAACTATTTGTAATTCTTTATAAAATAGATAAAGTTGTACCGCTAATTGAATATTGACCGCCATAGAAATGTAAACTGCCATTGTTGATGCCATCTCTCTCCTCACTTACTTTTCTTCTTATTCTTATGAGGCGGCGCTTTTACTGCTTCATCACGCGGCTTAAGCTCTTGCTTCAGTTGTTTAATTTCCTTGTCACGTTCTTCAATTTCCTCGTCGTCACGTTCTTCTATCTTTTGTTTAAGTTCTTTAATTTCCGTATCACGTGATTGCACATCTGCTTCGAGTGTCCGTATCTTTTCACTTTTCCGTTTAAAATCTTCTCGGTACGCATCTATCTTTTGTTTTAGTTCTTCAATCTCTTGCTTCAGTTCTTTAATTTCCTTGTCACGTTCTTCAAGATCCGCATCACATTCATCAATTGTCTGCTTGCTTTCCTTTAAATACCTAAACTCATTCTCTTTCATTTTTTTCTTAATATCTTGAACCTGCTCTTTAAGTGCTTTAACTTGATCGCGATAATGCAATGCAATACGAAACATCACTCCGCTTAAGAGCAAAACTGAAACCACTGCTATCCATAAAATTTCATTCGAACTCATTTTGATCTCCTTAATGCTGCAATCTATCGACCTTCTGATCAACAACGCAGCTCTTGCAAATTTTCGACATTGAGGGGTGTTGCTCTTGATCGCATAAAGATTTTAAAAGATAAGCCACTGCTCCTCTTGAAGGAACACCATATTTTTCCCAACGCCATACTGTTGATTTGTTAACGCCTAATAACGCTGCCATTTCGTCCAGCGTCAGATTAAGGCGTTTGCGTATTTTTTTTGCTTCTATCTTATTCATAAAATTAAGTGTGCAATGTGCACAGAAAAAAGTCAAGTCGAAAAGCACACATAATATGTGCATTATGAATGGAAAGGAGTTGTCAGAATGCAAGAACAAAAACCCGACCAAGCTATACGCTTAACAGAAGCAAGAATTGCCAAAGGATTTAAATCTGCCCGAGCCGCAGCTCAATATTACGGCTGGCCATATTACACTTATATACAACATGAACAAGGAGTTCGCGGCATCAATAAAGCCGCAAGTCGATACGCAAAAGCTTTTAACGTAAGTACAGGTTGGTTATTGACTGGTGAAGGACAGGGTATAAAAACAAAATCTACAACTGCTCTTTCAGACCGCGAACTTCAAGAAGAAGTTTTTAACGCTCTAAAAAATATATCTCCTGAAAAAAAACAGTGGATTCTTCGCATTTTAGATACTTTAAAAGACGAAGAATAATAATTAACCTTCTTTTTTTATCTATACTAAGCTTATTCACTGCCTCCATTATAAGGTTATCAATATCATCCATTTTATATATCCCAAAATAATATAACACTCACTAA
Source organism: Bartonella sp. AD328YNZD (assembly GCF_042196425.1). Lineage (NCBI taxonomy): Bacteria > Pseudomonadati > Pseudomonadota > Alphaproteobacteria > Hyphomicrobiales > Bartonellaceae > Bartonella > Bartonella sp. AD328YNZD. The sequence continues at coordinate 1,735 of NZ_JBHIQG010000417.1, forward strand.
ATATGTTCATGTTGCACATTTTATTGTTGACATATGTGCAATATGCGCATACATATGTTCCATATCTTAGAAAATAACTTTTGCCAATAGGCTGTATGGAGGCATTTGTGAATAAACCAGTGTTTATAAATTCTG
>NZ_JBHIQG010000418.1:0-1869 GCF_042196425.1 Bartonella sp. AD328YNZD
TGGTGCAATGATTTTGACTGGATTGGGAATTAATGAGCTTTCTATGATATCTTGCGATATTTCTCCAGTAAAGGCGTATTTACAGACTCATAGTTTTGAAGATATGAAAATTTTAGCACAAAAAGCATTACAATGTGAAACTGCACGAGCTGTACGTGCTCTAAGCAAGGATATAAGGTGATAAAGAACATTAAGGGGAAAGAACGAGCTCATTTTGCAGACTAATCAGATTTTTAGTGCTGTAAAACATTATCCTTTAGGACGATTATAGGCAGCATATTAATTTATAATGGTAATTTATCGTTTTACATAATGAGAACCCTGAATATTGTAGGGTTTTCTCGTTTTAAATTTCTCTATATTAAATTAATAAAAATTATTCTTTTATACATTACAAAGAGGAGTAATGTATAGATAAAAACACTCTAAGAAAGAATAAATTCCTTTTATGCATTCTCTCAAATAGCAATAGATATTGTAACATTAGGCGATAAATAGCGTGATGTTACTTGGCTTTTCCTTTTTATTTAAGGAAAGATGATGCTATCCAATAGATTTTATACCATTCATAGACACCGTATGAGTTAGATGTGACAAGCTTTAAGAGATGTTTTTTAACAAACGTGTGGATGAGAAAGAAAATAGTATTTTTAGAGTATTCTGTTTTGTGATGAGACCATATCACGCTTAAAGAATGCGATAATCAAAAGTATGAAGTAATACGTAATCTCTTTTAAATAATTGAGATTACTTTAGATATTTTGAAAACTGTAAAGCTGAATTTAAAAGTATATGGTAAAAATGAAAACAGGTTTGCATTTTTATGATTTTGTATTTGATCAAAACGAGACTATTTTTTCATTTCAGAAAATAAGATATATTCATACATATTAAATTAAAAATGCAAAGTTTTTTGTCTGAATTTTATTTTCTTTAGTATCAACTAAATATAGAAGTGTGAAATTGAGTAGAGGATTTAGAGTAGGGCTTATTATGGATCCTATGAAAGAGAAAACTGACACCGTCACACTATTTTACAGCTCTCAATGTTGCAAAAATTCGTGCTATTTGAGAAAATGCATAAGAGCCACTTATCCTCTCTTAAAATGTTCTCCCCCCACATACCATCCCTTCCTATTAAGCAAGTGATTTTAATTAATTCAATATGAAAGGAGTTATGGTGAGAAAAAATTACGATATTCGAGGTTTTTATGATGTGTAAACGATGGTTCATCATTATAAATCAATATGTTATATATTGTCTGAAACATAAAAGTGATTAGCTGGTAGATCTCATTTCAAGAGAGAGTTGTTTGTAATCAAAGTTATAGTGATTAAGGATTTTCATCCTTGGAGGCAAGAAGGAGGTCGAGAATGATTTTATTGAAATGAAATTTATTATCTGAATAAACAATTTTAATATTAGGGATATAAGAAGTTCATATCGTTATTATTCTATTTATTATTAGGGTAATCAATGCTGTGAAGCGAGAAATATTTAATTATTTGGTTGCGTAAAACCATGGACTGTATGCCAATTTTAAGAGAAGTATTTTTTTGTGAAGCAGAAAGTGCGTAAATGAGCATGAAAGTTTATAACTGGTGACAATCTTTTTATTCCCATTATTGTATTCTACAAACCTATCCACGAAAAAAGTTTTTTCTTAAAAAGAAGAGATGTGCTTGTTATTCAACAGATAAAAGCTCTTATTTTAATAAATGAATTTGTTTTTTGGGTTTTGAATGTATAGTTTAGACTTGCACGTTATTTCTTTCTGGGTATAGTGCAAACTTCTGGAGAGGTGGCCGAGTGGTTGAAGGCGCACGCCTGGAACGCGTGTATATGGGAAACCATATCGAGGGTTCGAA
>NZ_JBHIQG010000419.1:0-1868 GCF_042196425.1 Bartonella sp. AD328YNZD
TCTAACAAATCGCCAATCTTCTTGCCCATCCCGGCACATGCCCAACCAAGGTGCGTCTCAAGAATTTGTCCAACATTCATACGACTAGGCACACCAAGTGGATTCAAGACGATATCAGCATGGGTCCCATCTTCAAGAAATGGCATATCTTCTACGGGAAGAATACGTGAAACAACACCCTTATTCCCGTGACGCCCCGCCATCTTATCACCTGGTTGGATTTTGCGTTTCACAGCCACAAAAACCTTCACCATTTTCATGACACCAGGAGGCATTTCATCACCTCTTTGGACTTTTTCAACTTTATCCATAAAGCGACGTTGTAATGCTTCTTTTGATTCATCATATTGCTTACGCAAAGCTTCAATTTCATTTTGAAGCTTTTCATCCTCAACAGCAAATTGCCACCACTGTGATCGTGGATAATGCCCCATTACTGTACTATCAAGCTTTTTACTACCCGAAAAGCCTTTCGGACCTTCTACAGCAACTTTACCCGTCAACATATCGGTAAGACGCGCGTAAACATTGCGATCAAGAATCGACTGTTCATCATCACGATCTTTTGCTAAACGCTCAATTTCTTCACGCTCAATTGCCATAGCACGTTCATCTTTTTCCACACCATGGCGATTAAAAACCCGAACTTCAACAACAGTACCAAAAGTCCCAGGTGGCATACGCATAGAAGTATCACGAACATCGGATGCCTTTTCCCCAAAAATTGCACGCAGAAGCTTTTCTTCCGGCGTCATAGGACTTTCACCCTTTGGTGTAATCTTTCCAACTAAAATATCACCTGGTTGAACTTCAGCACCAATATAAATAATGCCAGCTTCATCAAGATTTCTTAACGCCTCTTCCGCAACATTAGGAATATCACGCGTAATTTCTTCTGGACCAAGTTTTGTATCACGTGCTGCAACTTCAAATTCCTCAATATGAATCGAAGTAAAGACATCATCAGCAACAATGCGCTCAGATAACAAAATGGAATCTTCGTAATTGTATCCATTCCAAGGCATAAAGGCTACAAGAACATTCCGCCCAAGAGCTAAATCACCAAGATCCGTGGATGGACCATCTGCAATGATATCACCCTTCTCTACCCTATCACCGACATGCACAAGAGGACGCTGATTAATACAAGTGGACTGATTAGAACGCTGAAATTTTTGTAAGCGATAAATATCAACACCTGATTTTGAAGGATCTAAATCTTCTGTTGCACGGATAACAATACGGGTCGCATCAACCTGATCAACAATACCACTACGTTTTGCACTCACAGCAGCTCCTGAATCGCGTGCAACAACGGATTCCATTCCCGTACCAACAAAGGGTGCCTCAGCGCGTACAAGAGGAACTGCCTGACGCTGCATGTTCGATCCCATCAACGCACGATTCGCATCATCATTTTCCAAAAATGGAATAAGCGCTGCTGCAACTGAAACCAACTGTTTTGGTGAAACATCCATCAAATCAACATGATCGCGTGGCGCCATTAAAACTTCACCTGCATGACGGCAAACAACAAACTCTTCTATAAAGCGGCCTTCACTATCTAATGAAGAATTAGCTTGAGCTACATAATGCTTTGCTTCTTCCATCGCAGAAAGATAAATAACTTCTTTTGTGACTTTACCATCAATAATTTTTCGATATGGGCTTTCAATAAAGCCATATTTGTTAACCCGAGCAAAGGTTGCTAAGGAGTTAATCAGACCAATATTCGGGCCTTCTGGTGTTTCAATCGGACAAATTCGACCATAATGCGTAGGATGGACGTCACGAACTTCAAAACCCGCACGTTCACGAGTCAAACCACCTGGACCAAGAGCAGAAAGACGGCGTTTATGGGTAATTTC
>NZ_JBHIQG010000420.1:0-1864 GCF_042196425.1 Bartonella sp. AD328YNZD
TTGAGCTTTTGTTTTTCATCACAAATCAAAGTCCAGTCATAAAACTGCATAATAATTCGGCGTGTTTCACCAGGTTCACCCTTAGGTATCGATAAGTGCGGTGGATGCACTGTATAAATATTATCATTCTCATTAGCAAAGCTTTCGCCCTTGCCTATTAAGGCAAGAGCAAACAAAACATTCACTAACATACTTCTCTTTTTTATAATAATAGTCATTTTCTCTATTATCATCTCAACCTCAGAGTAATCCCAGCGCCTATGCCCCAATGACCTCCAGCACTCGTAATAGATACATTCGAGCGGATATTTCCATCTTCAGATGTATAACCAGCACCAATAGCAAATGCCGATTGACTCCGCCACAAACCACTACCAAATGAGACACTTAAGGATCCTGGTATATCATAGTAACGTAAATTAGACACAGCCAAACCAATAGCAGCTGCTTGCCTTGCCTCCTTGCGGACATCTTCAATGGCATAATTTAACGTCTCAAATTTCATATCTGTATAAGATTTCGACTCGTTAAGACTATCATTGACAAGACTACTAACTTTATCATCCGTATATTTCTTCGCATCGTCAAGAACTATCTTCATCTGCTTTTCTGTATAATCATGCAACTGACCACCATTAACAGCTTCCTTAGAACCTGTCTCAATCTTACCATCCCCGACATTGTCTATCAACACAGGTTCGCTGTCATTCCCACCCACCAACGTGATGCTATTGCTCTTCTTACCTTCCGCATCTTTGTCATAGTTAACAGCTCCATCTATAACCGCAGTTTCAATATCTTTAACATGTTGGTCTAGCTTATCTACCTTATGATCAACCTCGTTGACCTTCTCATTCGTCTCCCATAGCTGACCTCCATTCACTACTTCTTGCGAACCTTTTTCAACCTTGCCACCCAAAACATTCGTAATCTTACTCGAGACTCCCTTATAACTCGCATCATACGACCCGGCGTCTTCATTCCAATGCAAACTATTCGTATCTATATTGCTAGAAACCTCTTTAATTCGGTCGTTGATAAGCGTCATACTCTCACTAACACCTTCAAAGGCACCTGCAACATCATTATAGTTCTTCTTATCCGATAAACTACCATCTGCATTAAAGCGCGCAACCTTGAACTCTGGAGCATGCCATGCGCCACCTTCATAGCGCGCTCCTCCACCTAAATACATCGCTAGTGTCTTATTCAAAGAATAAAGCTGGTTACCCGTAATCGCCTCACTAGACCCTTCAGAAATATCTCCATCTAAAAGTAACTTCAGTTTGCTCTTGCTTCTTTTGTCACCTTGCTCATGAAGCGCTACAAACGCACTATCTTCATCACTCCACAACAATGCATTCTGCTTAATATTATCATTATCTGTAATATCATTGTGAAGCTTCGTGAATGAACTGCTTACACCTGCAAACGCTTCTGCAATATTGGCATAGCTATGTTCTTCAGCATTTCCAGATTCATTAAAGGTCGTAACTTTGAAAGTAGGCGCCGTCCATGCACCATTTTCATAGCTCGCACCTCCACCAAAATATGTCGCTAGTGTCTTATTCAAGGAATAAAGCTGGGAACCATTTACTGCTTCTGTTGAATCTTCAGAGAGAGTTGCCGCTTTCACGCCAAAAATACTACGTGTATCACCATTACTGTTTGCAATTGTGATTGTTCTGCCCTCTGTTTCAGCCCCAATCTTGATTACTTTCGTTTCAGAATCCTGCTTAACAAGACTGTCTCCTACAACTTTATTAATCTCATTCTTAAGCTCATTATGAATATTCGTGATGGAATTATTCACATTCGCGAAAGAACTACCTACTCCAGCAAAGGCTGTGGTTACATCATGATA
>NZ_JBHIQG010000421.1:0-1845 GCF_042196425.1 Bartonella sp. AD328YNZD
GTGATAAAAGATCTGAAAGTAAAAGGCGCTTCATCTGTTTTAAAAGGGGGGACGAAGGTAAAGAATATTCGCTTGGTGGATGGGGATCATAATATCGATTGCAAAATTCCTGGAATTGGTCAGATGAGTTTAAAGTCGGAGTTTGTGAAAAAAGTTTAGGCATTTATCTTCTTGCAATTGTTTGTGCATTTCGTTGGTTTGCTATCTTGACACTTTCATAGTTTTTTTCAATAGGGTTCTTTTCTTATTTCATAGATTACACCAATCAGATAGATGCAATATATGCTCTTATTGGGATATAAAAGCTACGTACAGCAATAATTTGGTTTATAAAGATAATTTACTGTTTTGCATGTTGAATGAGAGATCCAAATCTGTTCCATGTTGAATCAATCAAAATCATGTCTCTTGCATGTTACAATCGGGGAGAGCCGTGTGGAGTGACATGGTACAAGAAAGCAGTAAAAAGGCCTCTTATGAACCGTCTCAAGTGCCAAGGGCTATCGCAACCTTGAGGATTGGAAAAATATATATAGTAGAGAAATACTGACACTGTCTTTTCTTTTAAACATACTGTGATGAGAAGGGTTAGATGTTGATTTACAAGCAACAATAAAGGTACGCGCTTTATGAAGAGAACGATGCCGTAAAGTAACAAACTTATTTCTGCTGAATTGAAAAAATATTCTCACTTTTTCTCAAATGACCTCCAAAACAACCATAATAGATCTGATTTTACATTTATTTATTTTTACAAGTATTTGTACACATCTTTTGTGCTATATTTATGGAGATCAGATTCAAGCTGTTAGAGGGGAATTTTTGAGTCAAAAATAGGAAAAGATCGGTACGAGATACTGATAAGGTAGCATCATCATGCATTTTTTTCTAGCTCTCAATGTTGTAACAGTTCTTACATTTAAAAGTGTTCATAAGAGCTATTTAAAACATAGTTTTTGTTATTATTTAGTTTGTGATATGTGAGCGAATGATTTTGATTAAGTTCATAAAAACAGAATTGAAATAAGAAGGTTGTCTTCTAGAATTCTCATTCAAGTTGCAAAGAGTGATCCTTGTCGATTGGTTACGACAGAAGTATTTTCCATGAATTTATCGTTCGAAGCACTGAAAATAATGGGAAAAAGGGGATAAGCATGTGTTCTGTCTCACAATGTTTTTTTTGTAATGGGTTGTATTTTTGGGTAAAAATTGCATGATAAGATTATGAGATAAAATAAATTTAAAATGCGCATTCCTATGCGTTCTATTTTTATCGATTGGTTAGGTGAAACAACTCAATGTGCCTCTGCAAGGGGGGGAATGAAACCTTTTTAAAGCATAAGTGAAAGGTGAGACAAGATATCATTGTACAGATTTTTTTAAACAGTACAGTATTTTTATGACTGCATGACTTATGTTTGAAATTTCTGGGATAAAAAGGCGTAAAATTTTCACTACACATATTTGAGCGTTTTTGTTGGAGAGGGACAATTAGTGTGACCGTTTTGTATATTGAGGTCAATATTACTGTGGCATGGCTTCAACGCCTAAAACCTCAGGGATGAAATGGCGTAAAAGATTTTCAATACCATGTTTGAGTGTTGCTGTTGAAGAGGGACATCCAGCGCAGGCGCCCCGCATATTGAGGTAAACAATACCATTTTCAAACCCGCGAAAAGTAATGTCTCCACCGTCATTGGCAACAGCTGGGCGAATACGCGTTTCGAGCAGCTCTTTAATGGTTAAGACAATATCAGAGTCTTTCTCATCATAAAATTCTTCGTTAAGGGCATGGGTTTGTGCTTGTGTTGTGGCGTTGGTGGTGATCACTGGCTCATTGGATAG
>NZ_JBHIQG010000422.1:0-1841 GCF_042196425.1 Bartonella sp. AD328YNZD
TGTTACGTGTCGCCAAGCACGTGTCATTCAACAGGTTCATTATGCACAATGTTTTGTGGATGGGGTTGATCTTGCACGGTTGGGGCTGACAGAAGGCTTAATGGTTTTGACAAAAGATCAGCATAATTTCCCATCACCCGCAGACTATAAAAACTTACAATCTGCTGCTCAAAAAGCAAAAAGAGGCTTGTGGTCAAGCAAATTTGAAACACCTGAAGATTGGCGAAGAGATCACGGAAGCTATAATCCCATTGACCATTATTGATAAAGCGTCCTCTTAAGCGCTATTTAATTTTAATGAAGACAATATTCTACTGCGAATCTTAACAGGTAAAAGTTGATCACAATCCATATAGATCTTGATGGACAACGCTCGTTATGGAAAATTGTTGGGTTTAAAGCTTGCTTTTTGCGTATAGGTTGTTTACTACAGCGCTATGTGGGAGTGCGTTTCCTCGGCTTATGTCATTTCGTTTTGCTTTTTAAATGAAAAGCTTTTTGTCTCTCAAACTCTTAATAATCGCCCCCCAAAATCATGACATTAGACCCGCATTTAATGAAAGGGAATTACCAAGCTTTTGGAGGGAGAGACAAGGGCACCCTGTAAAAGCACACCATTAGGCGCACGTGCTCTTAACCAATAACCAAAAGGCTTTTCTTGTCCTTCTCACGCAACTTTGAAATCATGATTAAAGAGAAAGCTTATAGGGGGTATAAATAGCACTTTATAGGTATCATAGGTGTTAATCGAAAAAACTAGAAAGAAAATTGCAAACCCTAGTTTTATCGTGTTGAATATTTTTGTATTGCTTTTACCTTGACATGCTTTTTTCAAAGCTACGAGTTGTTTCCAAGAGAGGGAGACACAATGGCAAAAAAATAAAAAACCAACTGCGTTAACAGAAGGGGTTCTAAAATACTTATACGGTGAATTAAATTCTTCGTACTTCCTAATTTAATTTATCCTATTATGCCGTAAATACCGTTGTGTAAAGCGATGATAGAAGGCATGAAAAGCTTTGCATATTAAGTATTTTTAGATATCGTGGTATTTTAGGGTAGGGTTTGTCTGACGCGCTTATGGAGTAACAAGCCGACATCATCACCCGCTTTGCCTGCTCGTGGGTGTTGCGACAGACCTTGGCACTAGAGAGGGTTCATAAGAGCTATGTTTAGTCCTTTCTTATACAAATTTTATCCACACACTCATCCCGCTTGTAACGTGCAAGCGAATAGTTTTGATTGATTCAAGATAAATAGGTTTGAAATGAAAGAATCTTACGATATTCGGGGCTCTCATTCAATATACAAAACAGTTCATTATCATTATAAATCAAAACCTTGCACGCTTATGAAGTAAATCGCATGTGTGATCAGCTGGTCGAACTTGCTCCGTGAGAAACTGGACTGTTGACAGCCCGATGGCTGGTAGGATCCCCCATCCTTTGAGGTGTGGGGAGGAGGTCAATTCCAAAAAACAACAAGTTGCTTCAACTTATTAAATGAGAACTTTTAACGCAAGCTTTGCTTAACGTTGCGATGTTCATGAAACATGGGGTGCAATCTGAAAGGGATTTAATCAAATCTATGGAATTTTTAGCTACAATGAAGGGAATTCTCCCTCATGTTATCGAAAAAACTAAAAAGACTATAAGAAAGAGTGCTTTCTTTTTTATATAAGAAAGCACTCTTGGGGGGGGGATTAAGGGGCAGCTTTACATATTTTAATTTGAAAAGCTGTCCTTTTTATCTTTTTTCCACAGGAAATAAGTTGCAAGTCCGAGAATGGGAACACTCAATTTGGCAAAAGGGAGATGTTGACTGAGAGCTGCAAGGCTGGA
>NZ_JBHIQG010000423.1:0-1840 GCF_042196425.1 Bartonella sp. AD328YNZD
AAGATTGAAGTGGGCAGCCGTCAATATAGCGTCGCCAATTTTGGCATTTCGCATTCGCGCCAGATGTTGGGGGGGACCTGGACCTTTGATGTGAGTTATTTGCAAGGGCTCCCTTTGTTTCATTCAGTAAAGAAACATGCGCCAGGGGCAGGGGATGCGGAGCCACAATTTGCCAAATTTACTGGTACGCTTAGTGTCATGACGCCTTTTAAGGTAGGGGGCTTGGACTTTATACTGAGCAATCTTTTGAGTGGTCAATATTCACCACATAATTTATTGGGTGCTGAACAGATTTCGTTGGGGGGCGCTTCCAATGTTCGTGGCACGCGTGAGAGTTTGCTTTTTGGCAATAACGGTTTTTTTAGCCGGAATGATTTGTTGCTACGCACCATTCCGTGGAGCAATCACGCGACCTTCAAAAAGGTTTTTGGTGAACTTCGCCCTTATGTTGGTTTGGATTATGGGCGTGTGTTTTCGCAAGCTTTTTATGGGATTAAGAGTGACCAGCTTGCCGGTTGGACAGCAGGTGTCAAGCTTGCGGGAGGCATGGTCTCTCTTGATGCCAGTTATTCCAGTATTTTTTGGAGCACAGTTAAGCATAAAAAATCAGGAACATTTTTTATGACATTAACAATGGAACTTTAAGCGTTTTTTATTGGGGAGTTAAAGTATGAGATATGAGAAGAGAGCAGAAAGAGCAGCTTTATTAGGTGTTTTAGTCTCCAGTACGATGCTCAAAAAGGTTTTATTTGGGGGACTTGGTTTTTCTTGTTTGTTAGCCCCTTCAGCGTTACAGGCGCAAATTACTGTGGATCCTAACGCGAATGCCGCCCATCGTCCAGATATAGTGGCAGCGCCCAATGGGGTTCCCTCGATTGATATTGTTACCCCCAATGGCAAGGGCTTATCACACAATAAATATTACGATTTTAATATTGGCAATGCAGGTGTGATTTGGAACAATCATGCACAAGAAGTGGGGCAATCGCAGTTGGGGGGCATTATGCCGGGCAATCCGCATTTGCGCCTCACGGGTTCGGCGAAAGTGATTTTAAATGAAGTGACCAGCAGCAAGCGCAGTGCGCTTCATGGTCCAGGAGAGGTTTTTGGGAGCCCAGCCGATGTGATTATAGCCAATCCCAATGGGATAAGCTGTGATGGTTGTGGCTTTATCAATACGCCCCATGCGACCTTAACCACAGGTGTTCCCGAAATTGATGCGAGTGGTTTTTTGAAAGGCTTTGAGGTGCGAGGTGGGGATATTACCTTTGGCGCCAAGGGAGCCAATTTTTTCTCTGGCCAAGGGGCGGTTGATATTGTCGATATTGTCTCACGCACAGTGCATTTTGAAGGAGCTGTTGCGGGAAGAGAAATTGGAGTGACAGCAGGGACGGGTCACTTTGATTATGCTTCACGGGAAATGAAAGAACTGACCGATATTACCGGTAAACCGGAATATGCGATAGATGGTTCTGCTTTGGGGGCTCTACAGGCGGATCAGATTAAACTTGTGGCAACAGAAAAAGGTGTTGGGGTTCGCATGCGCCATGATATGGCCGCCAATGCGGGGCAGTTGCATCTTTCTGCTGATGGGAAAATCTCGTTGAAGAATGTTTTTGGTCATGGGGGTGTTGTCCTCAAATCGAAAAGCCAGAGCGTATTGGCAAAGCACATCACCTCGAAAAAGCATATTGATATTGCCGCCCATAAGGATGTGACGTTAGAAACGGTTGGTGCTGATGGTCATTTGAAAATAGAGGCGCAGGATGGGCTTTTATCGATTGCCGGTAAGGCAACCTCTGGGGGCGATATGGAGCTGTCTTCGCGCCAGACACTTCAA
>NZ_JBHIQG010000424.1:0-1840 GCF_042196425.1 Bartonella sp. AD328YNZD
TCACGGCCTGAAGTTCTTTTGGCTGCAGATGCAGACAAAGCTGATATGTTGATTGCTGTCACTTTGTTTGATGAAGTGAATATGGTTGCTTGCCAAGTGGCACATTCATTATTTAATGTTCCCACAAAAATTGCTCGTATTCGCTCACAATCTTATTTAGAACCGCGTTATAAGACGCTTTTTTCTAGAGAAAATATTCCCATTGATGTAGTTATTTCACCAGAAGTTGAAGTTGGAGAAATGGTTTTACGCCGTATTGCTTTACCTGGTGCAATAGATGTTCTTTATTTTTGTAATGATGATATTGTTGCGTTAGCCTTGGAATGCATGGAAGATTGTCCCGTTATTAATACACCTTTGCGTCAATTAACAGAGCTTTTTCCAGATCTTCAAACAACGGTTACCGCTATTAAACGTGGCTCGGAATTATTGATTGCACATTCAGAAACGCAATTACGTGTCGGTGATATAACCTATCTTGTTGTTGCTCGTGAACAGATGCGTCGTGCTGTTGGGCTTTTTGGTCATAAAGAACAAGATGCTCACCGCATGATTATTGCAGGGGGGGGGCACATTGGTCTTTATGTTGCTCAGGCTATTGAAAAGCGTCTCCATAAATTAAAATTGAAGATTATAGAATCGCATAGAGAAAGAGCTCTCACAATTGCTGATCAGCTTGAAAAAACAACTGTTTTATATGGTAATGTGTTAGATCCAGTCATTCTTCAAGATGCAGGAATTGATCAAGCCGATTTAATGATTACATTGACCAATCAAGATCAGGTTAATCTCTTAAGCGCTATTATTGCTAAAAGGTTGGGCTGCAAAGCTAATATGGTATTGATTAATAATGTTGCCTACCAAGAATTTAGTCGTGCTGTTGGTGTGGATGCCTATCTTAATCCCCATAGCGTTACAATATCGAGAATTTTGCAGCAAATGCGCCGTGGGCGTATTCGCTCTGTTCATTCGGTTTTTAATGGTCGCGCAGAAATTATTGAAGCTGAGGTGATGCAAACATCTTCATTGGTTGGGAAGTCATTATCAGAGCTCAATTTATCAGATGGTTTGAGAATTGGTGCAATTTATCGCAATAAAACAATCATACAGCTTTCGGCGGATATGCGTATTTTGTCCGGTGATAGAATAGTGATTTTCGCTCTTGCGGAGTGTGTTCGCGATGTTGAACAACTATTTCGTGTAAGCTTAGAATATTTTTGATATATGATCTATGGATATTTGTACTTTTTGGTATAGTGGGCAATTAAGATTGGTGGATAGGCTTTGTTTGTCCTCAATGGTTAAAACTGGACAGCGCGTTAAGCTTTTTAGTTATGATAAAGACATAGATAATCTGCCTGCTGGTGTTGAGTTGCATGAAGCCGAATCAATTGTACCACGCTCAGCAATTTATCGCCTTGATCCCAATTTTTTTGATGATAAACTAGGATGTACAATTGTTCAGTTCTCGGATTTTTTTCGTGTTATGCTGATGAAATATCAACAAGGTGTTTGGTTAGATACAGATGTTTACCTTGTTAAACAATTTCATCCAGATACGAATAAGGTTTGGTTGGCAAGAGAAAATAATATAAGAGTGGGTGTTTCTGCACTTTATTTTCCGCCCGATAACCCTATTATAAAAGTATTTGAAGATTATTGGGCAGGTACAGAAATTATTCCTTATTGGCTTGGGTTTAAGCGTCGTGTTTGGAGGCCGTTCTGGCTAAAGAGGAAAAAAATGCCGATTTTACCAGGAAATCTTGGCGTTACGATATTTGGTAATGATGGTATTTCACGATTAGCAAAAAGATATGGTTTTTTTCATGAAGCAAAGGAA
>NZ_JBHIQG010000425.1:0-1838 GCF_042196425.1 Bartonella sp. AD328YNZD
GAAGTAGCCGATAGAGCGAAAAGGACAGCAGAAGAAGCCAAAAAAACAGCCGATACGACGAAACAAGAGCTTGGAGGTATCAAGAATTCCCTAGCAACGGCAACAACAGCCCATACAGTAGCTTCACAGGCAAAAGCGCTAGCGGAAGAGGTAAACAATTTACTGAAACAGTCCAATTTAACGGTTTTTTCAATTTCCACACCGTTTCTTGTAGCGACAGGGAAAAAACAACTCACATTGAAGAAAGGAACGCGTATAACCTTGGCATTAGGCAATGATACTTTGGTTGCAAGTTATACGGCAGATACAATAATAAACGTTTCTTCTATTTCGGCGGGGAAGGATTATTATGTTTATTTGGTTTCTGATGGAGGACAGTCTCATAAATTTGTTTTATCAGAAAACTCTACGTATCCAAGGAATTACACAGTGAGTAATTCGCGAAAGATAGGAGGGTTCCATACGCTCTGTGCGGATGTTGGTACGATTTCCGGTCATTCATTGTCTGGTTATAGAGCAGGGGATATTTTACCCAATTCAGTTTGGTGTCTCAATCACCGTCCGCATAGTTCACCAGAAGGTATGGTTTATGATCCTTTGCAAGATCTTTGGGTTGATATTTATCTTCAATCAGGGACGGGTGAAAATACGAAATCAATGTATCGTACCAATATAACAACAAACCGTAATTATACCGAACATGTAACAGATATGGCGCGTGTTAAAAAATCTTTACTGAGTGATGAAGCGTTTGCTTCTGCTATGTATGGAAGCAATGAAAAGACACATATTGTTGGCAAGAAAGAACCAACCTCTAAGGTTTCAGGTGGATATAAGGATACGGCGAATCGTCGAATGATCTCGCATATCGGTTGTGAGGATGGTTGCGGTTATGTTTGGCAATTTTTATCGGGCACGTTTCCTATACCCATAAGCCTTACGCAAAATACGTTTGAAATGAGAGCATTGTTAGGGGGTGGTAGCTGGAGTAATACAACGGATAATGGGCGTTTTACTCGAGCCACCATGATCGTCAATGGTGGAAATGAACAAGTTGCGGCGCGTGGATGTAGCCATACGCGTCATTTTGTTTAGGAGGGAGAGATGATAGAATATCCAGAACATTTAAATAGCAAAGAAGATTATCTGAACATGCTTTCTTTTGACAAAGTTGAAACAGTAAGAAGGCTAGAGATGCTTTTAGCAACACGTTTTTATTGGGTCTTTGTTAAAGAGCTTGGAGAGGGAGAAGAGGGGATTGAAGATGACACGCATAAGGTTTGTCTAACAACAACCATGCCGTTTGATTCAAATGGTGATTTTGTCGAAAAGCGTTGTCAGTATGAATTACAGGAAAGCGACTATGCGCCGCTCTTTCAACTTGGCTTTCGTGTTGAAGAAGTCGAGCAGCTGATCAAAGAGCATAGTCAATAGAGATCATAAGAAAACATTTTTATCCGGCTCCACTTTTGTGGGGCTTTTTTTATGGAGCGTCAGATGAGAAAGATATCGCAAGAAGGATTAGAGCTTATCAAACAATGGGAAGGTTTGCGTTTAGAGGCATATAGAGACACGGCATGTATCTGGACGATTGGTTATGGTCACACCAGCAATGCGGGTCACCCCCTTGTCAAAAAAGGCATGCGTATTACGCAAAAGCAAGCAGAAGAAATCCTTTGTGAAGACTTAAAGCAATTTGAGCAGACGGTAGAGGAATCGGTGACGGTTTCGTTAACGGATTGCCAATTCGCGGCATTGGTATCATTTTGCTATAATGTAGGAACAGCTGCTTTTCGCAAGTCAACCTTGTTGAAGAAGCTTAATCAAGGGGATTATGA
>NZ_JBHIQG010000426.1:0-1835 GCF_042196425.1 Bartonella sp. AD328YNZD
TTTGATACGTTTTGTGCAATAAAGAGATGTTCTTTTATATTTCGATTGGTTACTTTAATCGTTTATTTAGATCGCTAGCTGTTTTGATAATAAAAGCCGTGTCTTAAAAGGACACGGCTTTTTTTGCTATAAAGCAGCCCGCCTATTAAACAACTTTGTGTATTTTTTCTATTATTTTAAAATGACCAAATTTAGTGATTTTAGTTTTGCCAATAAAATCTCTATAACCTCTTGTGAGTTTTTTATCACCCGCTAAAACCGCATCGTTTAAAAGATCTAACGTTCCACATGCTTGTGCATTATCACGGACCTTAGCTTTCTCTCTAATACGAGCGCGCCCGTAAACTTGTGCATTCCCATAAATCCTAGCATTGTCTTCAATTATTGCATTATCATAAACACGTGCATTGCCATAAATCTCAGGTTTATCTTCACCATGAGAAAACCCAACTTCTGCATTGCCATAAACATGAGCATTTTCATAAACATGGCTTCTAAAATCAATACAAGCATTTTCATAAATATGCGCATTGTTATAAATATGAGCAGTACCACAAACCTTGGCTTTACCATAAATCTGTGCATTGTCATAAATATGTGCATGCCCACCAATACACGCTTGTTCATAAATAACAGCATTACCGTACACAAGAGCATCCATTACAACACGTGCGCCACCGTAAACCATAGCATCATCACTAACCCAGCAACCATAACGATGATCTAAATTGCTTTCATTTTCTATAAAACCGCCTAAGGTACCTGCTTTTATACAAAAGTTATTATTATCACCAAAAAAATGTTTAAAATCTTTAATGGCTCTAATACGGTGTAATATATGTCCATTAAATTCCCTTGTCTCACTTGTTAATTCATATTTTCTAGGTACTTGCTTTTCATTCTCAGGACGTAAAGGACTATGAAGGCTTTGATCATATATCGTCCATTTAAGAGCAAAGAGATTATGATTTTCACTTTCTTCTTCTTTATTGCGTGTTATGAGATCAATAAGTTCATATGTTTTTTTCATAGTGAAATGCCTTTTAAAGAAAATTTTTGAATGAAAGAGTTTTAAAGAGGGGCGCCCCCGCCGCGCCGCTGCTGTCTTATGCTGCTTTTTCTAAAATATTATTCGAGTTATATATGACTTTATTGCCACTATAAACCTCACCTTCCCTATGAACAAAATCACACTCTCTTAATTTTGCCTTGCCTGAAACCTTCCCATAAATTTTTGAATAACCTGATATTTTTGCATTACCATAAATAATCCCATGAATTTCAGCATGCCCTTCAATAACAGCGTTCCCATGAACGTGTGCATTTTTATAAAGTTTTGAAAAACCTAGAACCTTGGCATTACCATAAACTTTTACATCAGCATAAATGCAAGCATATCCAGAAAGCTTGGCATTACCAAAAATATGCGTATCATTAAAAACCCAAGCATTATAATGAACGTGCGCATTCCCATAAATTCTTGCACGAGGATAAATACGTGCAAAACCATAAACTTCAGCATTTCCATAAACAAAGCCACCTACAACAGCCTTGCCATAAACACGGGCGTTTTCATAAATACAAGCTTCCACATTAACATGCGCATACCCACTTACAACGGCATTATCGTAAACACGTGCATTGCTATAAACCTTGGCATTACCTGCAACCCAGCAATTGCCATGATGCGATAAATTGTATTCACTGCCAATAAAACCGCCGAGGTCGCCTTTTTTGACATTTCCAAAATCTCTTAAAGCTCTAATTCTATGAAGCGTTTTAAAGCCAACCTCTATTGTCTCGCCTGTAAATTCGTATTTTTTTGCAAACTCTCT
>NZ_JBHIQG010000427.1:0-1827 GCF_042196425.1 Bartonella sp. AD328YNZD
ACATAGCTGGTATAAACTGTTTCACGTGTTCGCTCGACTTCACGAATGTGATCCAAAGTTTTTTGTATGGTCCAGTTTGAAGGAACTGCTATAAACTCTGTTGTCATGAGTGCCCCTGCTGTATGATCAGGATAACTGGTAAGTTTTTTAAGTTCCGCACGTGTTAAGGGTTTAAGCAAGGCATAAAGCCGTGTACGGGTTTCTTTATTTATTTCTTGAAAGACGTCTGCAGCAGCATCTGCAGACATGCCATCAAGAATTTCAACCGCACGATTTATAGGGAGAAGTTCTAAAATAGCAGCAGGTTGCTCAAGCTCTGGTTTATCAAAAAGTTCGATAACATAATCAAGAGGTAGAAGACTAAGAATAGTGACACGTTCCATGATATCGAGATCATTGATGATATCAATAGAGTCTGCAAAATGCTGATTTTTTAATTTTTCAGCGAGAGCTTCAGGAGAAAAATTTTTGAAGTCGAAGGCCGTTTTAATTTCAGTCATGATAAAGTCCCTCCTGAAGAGTTGGGGAGTTGTAAATCTAAATAATAGATGAGATAAAAACAAAAGTTTATGGAAGATTTGAAAAAACCTCCCCGACTATATTTCCAATTGTTAATATTTTAAGTTAAAGTCAAGGATAAATTATCAGTTATGAACAAGTTTCTGAATCACTGAAACGAGAATACAGCTTGATTGGAGGATAATATGAAGGCGTAAATGTAAAAATCAGTTCCCATTTTTACCTTATTATGCCGTCAAACACCGTTGTTTAGAGCGGTGATATAAGGCATGAAAAGCTTTACATATTAAGTGTTTTTAGATATCGCAATCCGTATTCAGGGCAGGGGCTTATCTGTTGCGCTTATGAAGTAAACTGCATGAGTGGTTAGCAGGTAGAATCCGCCGAGATAAGCTGGACTGTTGACAGTCCAGAGACTGGTAGGAACCTCCGTTCTTGTAATGGGGCAACGTCCCTTCACGTAAAACAGAACGCCATTGTATTGCAGTTTCACGCGCTTATTTTAAGAAATATCTCTCAAAGAGCATTCAAGCCCATTTCACGACGGCGCTTGTGAAGGGTATAAAGGTAAATGCATTGAACACTTCCATCTTTATGCTTATGAAGGATCAAACCAGTACCATCACAACACTTTGCTAGCTTGTAGGTGTTCTTAGCATTTAAGATGGTTCATAAGAGCTATTTTTATTCCTTTCTTATTACGGCTTTTACCCACACGCCAGCTCCGCTTGTGATGTACAAGCAAGTGATTTTGATTGATTCAACATAAACAGGTCTGAAATGAGAGAATCTTACGATCTTAAGGTTTTTTATTCAATATATAAAAACGATAAATTATTATTATAAATCAATATGTTGTTTCATAAGCGTGGAAATTCTTATTTTTATTTATCTCCTGAAATTAAAGGTACTTTTTATTTTTTACTTCAATAGAGCTTTGACAGGTAGTTTTGAAACTCACAAAATAGTTTTAGTATATTATCAATTTGTGTCGTAAAGATAATGATTACAGCCTAAATTTATAATGGAGACATAAAGTATTATGACAAAAGAAGCCGTGCTGAATTGGAAGGGATTTTCAGGTCTTCCTGATTTTTTTTCTATAAATGATGAAGATTTTAAACCCGCTTTTGCACAGGCACTTCAAGAAGCCGAAGAAGAACTAGAAGCGATTGCGATGGTGCAAGAACCACCAACACTTGAGAACTTTTTGCAACCTTTTGAGCTTTGTGGCAAAGCGCTTGATCGTGTCTGTTCAATATTTTTCTTACGCACTAGTGCTCATACGAATGTATTAATTCAACAGCT
>NZ_JBHIQG010000428.1:0-1822 GCF_042196425.1 Bartonella sp. AD328YNZD
TTATCAATGAATTCTGTAAAATAATGGGGTGCCTTATTCAAAGTTTTCTGTATTTCATACACCGTCTTTGGTGCAATCTTGGCAAGATAATTGCACCAAAGTTTTGTATGAAAAGTCAACGATGATTAGACTATCACGACAAAGCCATTGCTTTTGATGTTTCGGTTCTGCGCGGTCGAACATGCGGTTGATGTTCTTGTCTAGAAGTTTCTGCAATTTCTTGATGCCGCTTTGCTGTTGAGCGTTCAGGTAGCTTTGAGGGCTGCGATAAGTTTTGCTGCTGTTGCAATTTTTTATCGAGATCGTTAAGCGGTTGATGACGTTTTTGTTGTTCTGCCTGATGGTTTTGCACAATGGTTTCTCTTAACTGTTTTATCGTATCAGCATAATCCTTAATGGCGGTACAAAGGGTAGGAAGATTTTCTTCAGCAGCTTTTCGTGCTCCGTTTTTTAAGCCAAGGACTTGCTTACCAGCAAGAGGAGCAAAAGATGTACAATCCTTTTCAATTTGAAATACAATTTCTTCTCCTATCTCTGGAATTTTGTGCATATCTTCTATTCTATATTGCAAAATAAATGGATCCTTATAAACAATTTGGCACCAATATTGGATCTCTCTTTGACCATATTGAACCGATGGATCTTGTTGAACTCTGCGAGCAATTTCCTGATTTGAGAGAGGTTTTATTTTCTTTTCTGAATTGAGCGGATTTTGTAAATGTTGATTTGTTAGCTCTTCCTCCTGTGTTTGTCGCTGATGTTGTTGTTCCGTGTGAGGACCTTGAGAAATACTTTCACTTTTTGTATATTTTGAAGTATACACATAACCGTTAATAGCAGCACATAGGGTAGGAAGAGTTTCTTCAGCTTGTTTGCGCGCATGATTTTTTATGCCAAGAACTTTTCTACCAGCAAGCTTAGAAATAGACTTAGGCCGTTCTGTAACATCCCATAAGAGCTGTTCTCCCATATCGGGGTTTTCTTTGATTGCTTCTATTCTTTCACTTAAAATAAGCCGTTCGCCATAAACCTTTTCGCACAAAAATCGTATTTCTTCTTGATATGCTACGAGCAATAGCTCTCTTTCCATTGTATTAATAGATGGTTTTTGTTCGTGAGACGGTTTTGGTTGTTCAATTGCTGTGTGTGGAGAGGAAGTTTTTGGGACGACAGTATCGCTTTGTTTTCTGTTTTCCATACGGTGCGGTTTTCTTGAAGGCGGGACGGCATATGTTCCACTGTCTTGTGATGATGAACTGCTTTGCTGCCTGACTTTCATATGTGATGATGTTTTGGGTCTAACACTTGGTTCGTGTGTTTCAGGATTTTGAATTTTTGTGCTGTTTTGTACTCTTTCTCTCATGCGTGGGGGAAGGGGCGGAGCCACTTTTGTCTGTAGAGAAGGGGATTCTTGAGCAGTTGGTTTATTTTGTTCTCTATCTTTTGCACGCGGTGGTCTTTGTGGGGCCATTTTTATGCGCGTGGAGGGGCTTTCTTGGGTTTCATGCTTTTGGATTTTTGCGTCGGCTTGTGTTTTTTCTCTCATACGTGGGGGCGGGGGCGGAGCCATTTTTTTTTGCGGGGAAGGGGACTCTTGAACTGTTGGTCTATGTTGTTGCCTCTCTTTTGCACGTGGAGGTCTTTGTGGAGCTGTTTTTGTGTGCGGAGAGGAGTGTTCTTGGATTTTTGAGTTGGAGATTTTTGTGCCGGTTTGTGTTTTTTCTCTCATGCGTGGAGGAGGGGGGGGAGCCACTTTTGTCTGTAGGAAGGGGGACTCTTGAACTGTCGGTTTATGTTGTTGTCTCTCTTTTACACGCTGAGG
>NZ_JBHIQG010000429.1:0-1821 GCF_042196425.1 Bartonella sp. AD328YNZD
AATTTCCTCGTCGTCACGTTCTTCTATCTTTTGTTTAAGTTCTTTAATTTCCGTATCACGTGATTGCACATCTGCTTTTAGTGCCTGTATCTTTTCACTTTTCCGTTTAAAATCTTCTCGGTACGCATCTATCTTTTGTTTAAGTTTTTCAATTTCCTCCTCACGTTCTTTAATCTCTTGCTTCAGTTCTTTAATTTCCGTATCACGTGATTGAACATCTGCTTCGAGTGCATCTATAACTTCGTTTTTCCGTTTGAACGCTGCTTCATACTCATCTATCTTTTGCTTCAGTTCTCTAATTTCTGATGCATTTTTGATATTTAAAAAACTCTTATCCATGCCATTCTGAATTTCTCTTGAACATTCATGCTGTTTATTTTGTAACTCGTCTGTTAAATGCCCAATTTTTAATTTTAGAGTTTCAACTTCCTCTTTAAGCCTCTTAACTTGGTCACGATAATACAAAGCAATACGAAACATCACTCCGCATAAAAGCAATGCTCCAAATACTACACACACAACTATCAATATTATTTCATTTAAACTCATTTTGATCTCCTTAATGCTGCAATCTATCGACCATCTGATCAACACCGCGGCTCTTGCAAATTTTCGACATTGGGGGGTGTTGCTCTTGCATTAATCTCTGCAAGCGCTCGGGATAAAAAAAATCTTCTGGACGCAAATCTATCCCATGATCTCGCGCATAATTTAAAAGCATAATTTGGTATTTAGCTGGTATAATGCCGCCTTTACCCTCTAGTTTTTTTAAAGGATAAGTCCATTTATAAACAGCAGATACATGGCATTGAGAAATCAACGACACACGTTTTGCACCACCTAAATACTTTATAATCGTAACTGCTGAATTTTTGATATTCATATTATTTCTCTATTTATCAAATGGGCATTTATTCGATTATAGAAAAAATGTCAATATTTTTTCTAAAATAGAAATGTTGATATTTTTTTTAACAAAAGGAATACTGGTAAGTATGGATATTCAGAAAGAAATAAAAATTTGGGCAAATGAAAAGCTTAAAACAATGGGTCATGGGTCCCGAACTGAACTAGCTAAACATATGGGACTTCATACATCTGTTGTATCTAAGATGCTTTCTGTTGATGATGATAAAGAAAATAGAAGCATATCTGCTGATGAACTCGTCAGATTAACTTCATTTTTTAAAGCGCTCCCCCCTCATTTTATACCCGATAATTGTGATGATTATTTTTTTAAATTATATTCTTCCGCAAAGCCAGAACATAGAAAAGCTGTCATTTCTTTTCTACGATCTTTGCAAGAAGAAGATGAAAAATAATCACCCGTTTTTGCTCATTTGTTAATGACGAAAATATTTTAAAAGCTTCTTTATACTGTTTCATAAAGAATTTTCTCCACATTGAAATGTAAATTAGGTTACTTTTTTGTGTAGACTATTTGTCTATCGCTAAAAAAAATTTTTTCTATTTTAGAAAATTTGTATTGACTTATTCTAAAATCGAAAATATGTTCACTCCATATCTTAGAAAATAACTTTTGCCAATAAGCTGTATGGAGGCATTTGTGAAAAAACCAGTGTTTATAAATTCTGATGAAATTCTCTTAGTCATTTGCGAAAATGAAGAACAAAATCTCGCTAAATCTGGTCCTTTCTTAGAAGAAAAGGACATGATCAATTTTATCGACCAAACCGATAATGCTGTCCAAATTTTGCGCGTAGAACCAACGACTAATCGTTGTGAAGATATCTCTGAAGATATTGCCGAATTCTATCTTAAAGAATGTGAAGAGCAGTGTTTCAACGGAAACATTCCTCA
>NZ_JBHIQG010000430.1:0-1818 GCF_042196425.1 Bartonella sp. AD328YNZD
GGCGTCATTTTCGCTTACGTTGCAAACATAAAGTACAGGTTTGGAGGTTAAAAGATTTAAACTTTTAAGAATGTTCTTTTCATCAGAAGAGATATCTTTGAGTAATAAGCGGACAGGGTTTCCCTGTTGCAGTATGTTTAATGCTTTTTCCATAATGGGTAGAATTGTAAGGGCTTCTTTATCTTTTCCAGTTGCTCGTTTACGGATTTGTACGATTCTTCTCTCAAGACTTTCAAGATCTGCAAGCATAAGTTCGGTTTCAACCGTTGTTGCATCACTAACAGGATCAATACGTCCTTCTACGTGGGTAATATCTTCGTTTTGAAAACAGCGTAAAACGTGGACAATGGCATCGACTTCACGAATATTGGCTAAAAATTTATTCCCTAAACCTTCGCCTTTTGAGGCTCCTCGTACCAACCCCGCAATATCAACGAAGTTAATGCGTGTAGGAATCGTTTCTTTTGAACCAGCAATTGATGCAATTTTTTCCATTCGTAAATCTGGAACAGCAACTTCACCGGTATTGGGTTCAATAGTACAAAAAGGATAATTGGCAGCCTGTGCAGTGGCTGTTTTTGTTAATGCATTAAAAAGAGTTGATTTCCCGACATTAGGTAATCCGACAATACCGCATTTAAAGCCCATGAGAGTCTTTCTTTTCTACTGATTTTATGGTTAAGATAAAGCTTCCTTTTTATAGCATATTTTCAGAAGAGTTATAGTCCTTGTCTTGCGATAAGTGAGAAAAAAGTCTAAAGTAGTAGGTATCTACTTTTTTACCTTAGTTCTTCTTATCTTAATGCTCTCCTTAGTTACAAGGATAAGAAAACTTCGAATTAATGTTAATAGTGTGCTAAGTTTTTCATGGTATGCAAATCTGCATAAATAATTAATCGGAGAAAATAGAAGAGTGTTATCTCGTTGTGCCTTTTTAATTGCAGCACTTTTGGCTTTGGCTGGATGTGCTACACGTCAGTCAGATATGTCATCGGTACCTTTTCAACAAGTTCGATACATTCCACCAGAAATACAGGCTTTGTATGGTCCTGTAACGAATGAGGCCTATTCGTTACCTGCTGTTGATCTTGCGACAATTGATCCAAAATATTGGCGACAAGAGGTGATTTATTATACATCTTATGCGCCTGGAACATTGGTTATAGATACGCAAGAGTGTTTTCTTTACCTTATTGGTGAAAATGGAAAAGCTTTGCGTTATGGGATTGGTGTCGGTAAAGAAGGCCTAGCATTTGAAGGTGAGGGGGTTATACAGCGCAAGCGTCGGTGGCCAAATTGGGCTCCTACTGCAGCTATGATGGCTCGAGAACCAGAACGTTATGGTCATCTTGGGAAAGGAATGCCACCAGGGCCCGATAATCCATTAGGTGCGCGGGCACTTTATTTGTTCAAAAATGGGAAAGATACACTTTTCCGTATTCATGGCTCACACGAATCGTGGTCAATTGGGCGTGCTATTTCAAGTGGGTGTATCCGTTTGCTTAATCAAGATATTATCGATCTTTATGATCGTGTTCCCGTTGGTTCGCGTGTTGTGGTATTGCAAAACAATAGGAGTATTCCTACAGTTTATAGTCAACAATCAAATGGTTACGATCCGCTACAATCGACCATTCAGCCAAATGATTTTTTTTAATTTAGGGGAGAAGATTGGAGAGAGCCGTTTGGGTATTTTGGTTTGCTGTTCAATCTTCTCTTCCTCCAAAAAAAGAGTATAGACCTCTTCTCTGTTTCAAAAGATATGTACAAATATCATTGTTCTATTTGCTAGCTTTCATATTTTCCCAACAGGTTTTG